>JBDTPD010000054.1:0-12245 GCA_039932855.1 Chitinophagaceae bacterium
ACCTAGAAGTATTCATAATTCTTAATCCATAATTCTACATTTTCAACTAGTATTTCCTATCCGTCACATACAGCACCAGATCTTCTAATCCCTTCCTGATCGGGCTTTCAGGGAAACTATAAAGAATGTCGAGCGCTTCTTTTTTGTATTCGTCCATTTTTCTTTTTGCATACCCGATACCACCTGCTTCGTTGACTTTCGCGATCACCCAATCTACTTTTTCTTTATCACGATTTTTATTCTTAACGATATAAATGATCTCACGTCGTGTTTTTCTATCAATATTATTTAAGGTATAGATCAATGGTAACGTCAGCTTTTTTTCTTTAATATCATTGCCCGTTGGTTTGCCGATGTTCTCACTGGCGTAATCGAAAAGGTCGTCTTTTATTTGAAAGGCAATGCCGGTTTTTTCACCAAACTGGCGCATTTTTTCTGCTATTGTTTCGTCCTGGCTCGTCGACCAGGCGCCTGCGGAACATGCCGAAGCCAGTAAAGAAGCGGTTTTATTACGTATAATCTCGAAATAAACATCTTCCCGAAGATTGAGTGATCTTGCTTTTTCAATCTGCAATAATTCACCTTCACTCATTTTGCGAACGGCATCGGAAAGGATGTGTAAGACTTTATGATCGTTGTTGTCAAGAGAAAGAAGCAATCCTTTTGCCAGCAGGTAATCGCCGACGAGTACGGATACTTTGTTTTTCCAGAGGGCATATACGGAGAAAAATCCCCTGCGTTCCTGTGAATCATCCACCACATCATCATGAACAAGGGTAGCAGTATGCAGCACTTCTACCAATGAAGCTGCCCTGTAAGTTGACTCGGTAATGTCGCCGCAAAGTTTGGCAGAAAGCAATACGAACATCGGCCGGAGTTGTTTTCCTTTCCGTTTTACGATGTAGCGCATGATCCGGTCGAGCAGTGGAGTTTGACTTTTTACTGCTTCGCGAAAGCGCACCTCAAATGATTTTAATTCCTGATCTATTAAACCGGTGGGTAAATTCATACATAAAAAGGGCAATATACACCGCAAAAAATTAATTGTTTCTGCTGCAACAAAAGAGGCATTTTTTTTGACTAAGTAATTGAAAAATAACAGTAATATGCTCAAATAATTACGCTCAAAAATTTGGTATTTAGTCGCCATACCATATTTTTGCGTTTTATTAGCAAATATTTAGGACATTGTTTTTTCGTAAAATCTTAATCCTTCGTTTATGGTAAGCAAAAAGTACACTTTATTGGCAGTGTTTGTCTGCCTGTTAACATCATACGGCTTCTCCCAGACAAAAGTGGGTGGCGGATATGATGTTACTGATTCCTCCGTTGTTCCTGCGAAACGTATGCCTCAGCACACTGAATTTCTCAATGGAACTTATAATTTCCCGGCAAAACCTCGTAACCAATGGGAAATTGGTTTGAAGTATGGTTTATTTCAAATCAGCGGAGACGTTCCTTCTGTTTTTTTAACGGCTCCTAACTTCGGTATTCACGTTCGGAAAGCATTTGGTTATGTTTTCTCTATGAGACTTGAATACATTTATGGCGTAGGTAAAGGTCTTGACTGGCGCTATAATGAGAATTATGGTCATAACACAGCACTGGCTGATAAGTACAACGCTCCTGTTCGCACAGGTGGTGGTGGTCTCGTTGGTTCAGTAACAGGCGTACCCGCAGGTGGATACGATCGTGTTTATTACAACTACAAGACTAAAGTACAGGATCTGTCATTGCAAGGTGTTGTTACCTTTAACAACATCCGTTTTCACAAGGCAAAAACAGGGTTTAGCGTATATGGATTCGCTGGTTTCGGCGGTACTACATATGATGCCCGTATCAATGCATTGGATGAAAATAACAACCCTTACACGGCTCAATACAATACTCTTCCACAAGGAACTTACAAGAAGAGAAAAGATACCCGTAAGGACCTGAAAAATATTCTTGACAATTCTTACGAAACAAAAGCTCAGAACCAGGGTGATCGTCGTCCGAAACTTTTCGGTGACACATTCAAACCATCTGGTACACTTGGTGCAGGTATTGCTTTCAAACTCAGCAAACGTCTGAACCTTGCAATTGAAGATCGCCTGACAATCGTTAAAGACGATTTATTGGATGGTCAGCAATGGCAAGAACATCCAACAGGTGATGCAGTTCTGACCAGTGATTTCGATTCTTACAACTTTGCAAGTGTTGGTATCAACATCAACATCGGTGCTAAGTCTGTAGAACCACTGTGGTGGCTGAATCCATTGGATTATGCTTACCAGGAAATCCGCAAGCCACGCTTGATGATCCTTCCAAAACCAGTATTGCCTGATAGCGATGGCGACGGTGTAACAGATCAGTTCGATCAGGAGCAAACTCCTGCCGGCGCTCCTGTTAACACACATGGTGTAAGTCTGGATACTGATGGTGATGGTGTTCCTGATTTCAAAGACAAACAACTTGTTACTCCAACATATTGCCAGCCTGTAGATGCTGATGGTGTAGGTAAATGTCCATGCCCTGATTCTACTTGCTTTGAAGGTTATATGTCTAAAAATGCAAATGATTGCGCTGTTAAACTGGGTGCATTGCCTAGCGTTTCTTTCAAATCTGGTTCTAACAACCTGAGTAAAGACAACGAAGCAGTTCTTGCAACAGTCGCTTCAAGATTGCGCAACAATCCTGAGTGTAAAGTAGTAGTAGTAGGTTATTGCTCATCCAGCAAGAAAGAACAACAACTTAGCTGGGATCACGTAAACAAGGTTATTACTTACATGGTCGAAAAAGAAGGTATCAGCGCTGATCGCTTTGTCTTCAACTATGGCCAGGAAGGTGGTGACTGCGATACAGTTGATCTGCATGGTGCAGCAACAGGAGAAGATGGACCGAATACGGTTGCTCCTCCACACCCGAACCTCAGGAAGAAATAAATTGGTGATTACTTTTTGCTGATAAAACAGACCCTTCCGCTCAGGCGGAAGGGTTTTTTTTATCGCTGATATGATCCGGATTAAAGGGATTTCGGGGATAAGTGATTGAGGAAATAAACGAGTATAGTGCTGATAGTCAGTGAAATCATGAATCAATCCAACCCATCCGCGTTCGCCTTTATCAAAATCTTAACTGCCCGGGTTTGGCCAGCCATCTTTTTTACTTAAGTTTTGCCCGTATCTATTAACTTTGCACACCCTTATGCGTTCTATATCAGTCTTAGCAATACTCGTTTTTATACTGGCAAGCTGCTCGAAAGGAATTACCAAAATCCTTAAAAGCCCTGATCCTGAGTACAAGCTCCGGATAGCAGAGAAGTATTATGTGAAAAAGAATTATAATAAAGCACAGGTGCTCTATGAAGACATCATGCCTTATTATAAGACAAGACCCGAGTTCCAGGATATATATTATAAGTACGCCTATTGCGCCTATTACCAGGACGACTTTGCAAATGCCGAAAATCTCTTCAAGACTTTCCTGGAAATATTTCCAAATAGTCCGAAAGCTGAAGAAGCAGATTATATGAGGGCTTATTGTTTTTATAAACAATCGCCTAAACCGGAACTGGATCAAACAAATACCATCAAGACCATTGGTATGCTGCAGATCTTTATCAATACCCATCCGGGTTCTGAGCGGAATGCTGAAGCAACACGTATCATTGATCTTTGCCGGAAGAAACTTGAAACAAAGGATTTTAAAAGCGCCAAATTGTATTTTGACATGGGTCAGTTCCGTGCGGCAGGTGTATCATTCAGTACTTTGCTGGATGTATATCCTGAATCACCAATAGCGGATGAATACAAGTTGATGATCATAAAATCATATTACGAGTACGCAAAACTGAGTGTGGAAGGGAAAAAAGCAGAACGCTTTGAACTGGTTGTCCATCAGTGCCAGGAATTTGTGGACCGCTACCCTGAAAGCAAGTTGCGCAAGGAAGCAGAAAATTACTTGAACTTATCTCAAACAAATATTAAAAACTTAAGCAATGAGCAAACTAAGACGGCAGCTTAGCGCAGGTATCGCTAATAATGTTGAAACAAAAAGCCTGACTGACCTGAAAAACAAGACAGGAAATATTTATGAATCTGTGGCGATCATTGCTAAAAGAGCGAACCAGATCAATATTTCTTTGAAAGAAGAATTACATAATAAACTCGATGAATTTGCCAGTCATACCGATAGCCTGGAAGAAATTCATGAGAATAAAGAACAAATCGAGATCTCCCGTGCATATGAAAGAATGCCTAACCCGGCATTGCTGGCTACACAGGAATTTATGGAAGACAAAGTGTACTTCCGTAAAGGAGAAGATCAGTTGTTTGATTAATTAGAAATAAGAAATCACAAATTAGAAATGAGAAAGTGGGGCCGATGGCTAAACTTTCTCATTTTTTGTTTCTGATTTCTTATTTCTCATTCTACTTTTGACCTATGTGGAAGGGAAAAAAAATATTACTCGGCATCACCGGCAGCATTGCCGCTTACAAAGCGGTATACCTTGTCCGTTCACTGGTAAAAGAAGGCGCTGAAGTAAAAGTGATCCTGACACCCGGCGCTAAAGATTTTGTTTCTCCCCTCACCCTTTCCACGCTTAGCCGCAATCCTGTATTATCTGAATTATTTGATGAGCAAAGCTGGACCAATCATGTGATGCTTGGCCGATGGGCCGATGTAATGCTGATCGCTCCGCTAAGTTGCAACACACTCGCCAAAATGGCTCATGGCCTTTGCGATAATTTATTACTCGCTACTTATCTTTCTGCTACCTGCCCGGTAGTCGTAGCTCCGGCAATGGATGAAGATATGTGGCACCATCCCAGTACCAAGCAGAATCTCGAACTATTAGCAGGTTTTGGCAATACGGTTATCCCGGCGGTCAAAGGAGAATTGGCCAGTGGCCTTTTCGGAGATGGAAGAATGGCTGAACCGGACGACATCATCAAATTCATCGGTGAGCGTTTTTTTTTGACTAGCCCGTTAGCCGGTAAAAAGGTATTGGTAACAGCCGGCCCCACATACGAAGCCATTGACCCGGTTCGTTTTATAGGAAATCATTCTTCGGGGAAAATGGGCATTGCAATAGCGAAAGAGTTATATAGGCGCGGCGCCGATGTGACACTGGTACTCGGACCATCCAACATTGTTTTTTCCGATAATGGTATTCATCTCCTGAGAGTAACTTCTGCAGAAGAAATGTATAAAGCCTGCCAGGATGTCTTTGCTTCAGTTGATCTCGCTATTATGGCGGCAGCCGTTGCAGATTATACAGCACTGGTAAAAGCGGATCAAAAGATCAAAAAGAAAGAGAGTACACTGACTATTGAACTGACGAAGACAAAAGATATTCTCAAAAGCCTGGGAGAAAAGAAAAAGCAAAACCAGGTATTGGTAGGATTTGCGTTGGAGACCTCGAATGAAAATGAAAATGCGAAGGAGAAACTAGTAGCGAAAAATGCGGATATGATCGTGTTGAATTCATTAAATGATAAAGGCGCAGGCTTCGGGTATGATAGTAATAAGATCACCATTTTTAAAAAGAATGGAACTGAAAGCCGGTTCGATACAAAATCAAAAGAAGAAGTAGCGAAAGATATCGTGAACGAAATAATAAATACCCATTATGTTTAAAAGGATATTATTAATTGCTTCCCTGTTTTTAATAATGGGATCTGCACAATCGCAGGAGATCCAGGCACGGATAACAGTAATGGCCAGTAAGATCAGCACCCAGGTCAATAAAAATATATTCCAGACATTACAAACTGCGTTGACCAACTTTTTGAATGGACGCAAATGGACAAAAGATACTTATCAGCCTAATGAGAAGATCCAGTGCAATTTTTTATTGAACATTGAAGAAGAGCTTGGTAATAATGTATACGGAGCAAAATTAACTATACAGGCAGCAAGACCTGTTTATAGCAGCTCTTATGATTCCCCGATCATCAATTTTATTGATAATGATATTATCTTTCGTTATGTAGAATTTCAACCAATCGAGTTTAATGAGAATAGAGTTCAGGGAAATGATCCGGTAGCAGCAAACCTTCCTGCAGTGCTGGCTTATTATGTCAATATCATTTTAGGATTCGATTACGGTTCTTTTGCACTCAAAGGTGGTGATGACTATTTTAAGAAAGCCTGGAACATCGTGAACAATGCTCCAGAAAGCCGAGAGATCACCGGATGGCGCTCCTTCGAAAGTCAGCGTAACCGTTATTGGTTAGCAGAGAATATGAATAACAATCGCTTTTCATTAATGAATGATGCCTTGTATTCTTATTATCGTACAGGCATGGATCTTTTTTATGAAAATGAAGATGAGGCACGCAGCGGCATCATGAACTGTTTGAACTTTTTAAACACCGTGAATTCAGAAAATCCCAACTCGATGATCATGCAATTCTTTTTCCAGGGAAAAAGTGCTGAACTGGTAAAAGTATTTAGTCATGCGTCAACGGACCTGAAGACGAGAGCCCGTGACCTGCTGAGCAAATTGGATATCACTAATGCCCTTGCTTACAAAGAAATCAAATGAGGAAACTTGTTTTAATCGCTGGCATCATTCTTTTTATTTTATCATGTTCGCATAAGGATAAATTACCAAAAGATATTTTATCCAAACAACAGATGCGGGGAATATTATGGGACCTTGTGAAGACCAATGAATACCTGAATGGATTTCCGCTCCGGGATTCTTCTACCGATAAGACCGTACAAATGCTGAACTGGTACGACAATATCTATCGCCTTCATAAAACAAATAAGGCTCAGTTTGAAAAAAGCTATGCTTATTACCGGGAACATTCTCCGTTGATGAAAGAAGTATTGGATTCAATAAGTCACGAAAAAGAACCGATCAATCCGCAGGTTAAAAAAGATTCGGTAGCCATAAAAGATTCAATCATTAAAGCAGACTCTGTTGCCAGGAAAAGAAATTTACCGGCCATCAAGACCAGTGTTATGCTTAGAGCTGATTCGATAAGAAGAGCCAGAAGAATTTTTGGTAAACATCCCCAATAAAGGCAGGCGTTGCCGGTTATTATGCCTGACTTCGCTAATTTTATACCCTAATTTATTATTCATGAATAAAGTCGTTACCTCAGCAGATGCAGCTATTGCAGACATCAGTGATGGTGCTGTACTGATGCTTGGCGGTTTTGGCCTGTGCGGTATACCTGAAAATTGTATTACGGCATTGGTTAAAAAAAGAGTGAAGCAATTGACCTGTATTTCCAATAATGCCGGTGTAGATGATTTTGGCATTGGGTTACTGCTTAAACAAAAACAGGTGAAAAAAATGATCTCTTCCTATGTTGGGGAGAATGCAGAGTTTGAAAGACAATTGCTAAGCGGTGAATTGGAAGTTGAATTAATTCCGCAAGGTACACTCGCTACAAGATGCATGGCTGCTGGTTATGGTATGCCCGCTATTTATACTCCGGCTGGTGTAGGGACAGAAGTAGCAGAAGGAAAAGAAGTAAGAAATTTTAATGGTAAAGATTATTTATTAGAATATGCGTTTGATGCAGACTTTGCTATTGTCAAAGCATGGAAAGGTGATACAGAAGGAAATCTTATTTATAAAGAAACTGCCAGAAACTTCAATCCATTGATGGCTTCAGCAGGAAAGATCACCATTGTAGAAGTGGAAGAATTGGTACCGGCAGGTGACCTGGACCCGAATACTATTCACACACCTGGTATTTATGTGCATCGTATTTTCAAAGGAAGTGGGTATGAGAAGAGGATTGAGCAACGAACGGTTAGGAAGAAAGTTTAAAGAATAAGTTTTCCGAACCTATCTCCATTATTTGGTTGAAAGAGTTGAAGGGTTGAATAGGAACTGGTCAACAATTTAGATGTCCCTTTAACTTTCAACTAATCATAAACACTTTCAATATTTCAAAAACATTCAACATTCAACTTACCCCACATGTCTCTAACAAAAGAACAGATTGCCCAACGAATCGCCAGGGAATTAAAAGATGGATACTATGTGAACCTTGGTATTGGCATTCCTACATTGGTAGCGAATTATATACCTGCTGGTGTGAATGTAGTATTGCAAAGTGAGAATGGATTGCTTGGCATGGGACCATTCCCCATAGAAGGCGAAGAAGATCCTGATCTGATCAATGCCGGTAAGCAAACAATTACAACCTTACCGGGCTCAGCATTCTTTGATTCAGCATTGAGTTTTGGAATGATCAGGGCGGGTAAAGTTGATCTGACTGTATTAGGCGCGATGGAAGTAAGTGAACAGGGAGATATTGCGAATTGGAAAATACCGGGTAAGATGGTGAAAGGCATGGGTGGCGCAATGGACCTGGTAGCAAGTGCCAGAAATATTATTGTGGCGATGATGCACACAAATCCGAAAGGTGAATCGAAATTACTTCCTGCCTGTGGGTTACCATTGACCGGCGTAAAATGCGTAAAGAAAATTGTATCTGATATAGCAGTCCTGGATGTAACTCCACAGGGCTTTCGTTTATTGGAAAGAGCGCCGGGAGTAAGTGTGGATGAAATAAAAAGTAAAACGACGGGCAAGTTGATAGTGGAAGGAGAAATTCCTGAAATGACTTTTTGATGTACGATGTCAGGTGTACGATGTACGACAGTCTGACAAACAGAAGAACTCCCCATCATAGTGCGGCCGTACATCTAACATCGTACACCGTACATCATTTATTCGATCACTGCATCAGTAGCGCCAACAATTTTCAAATCATTTTTATCCTGAACAAACGCTACGATTTTCAATCCAGTTACAGCAACATCTTTAGGAACCATAAATGAAACCGTTCCTTTGGTATCCTTGCTTCCGGTAATTGTTTGCAAGTCCCTGACTACATCGGTATGCTGTAGTGTTCGTCCTTTGTTCTCTCCCCTTTTTACAGCTGACTCAGCTTTTAATTGTACTAATGCAATATTCAACTCTTTGCCTGAAGCATCTGCTGCATCGTATGTTACATTGATCGTTTGACCATTTTGATTTTGCGCTTTTACTGTAACAGGCAAACTAGCAGTTCCATTTAATTCACCAGCCACAGAAGATCGAAGCGTGCCCTGGTTTGATCCTACAAATTCTTTTTTTCCATTCACAATAGCCTGTGGTGTATAGATACTGTTGAGATTAAAATTACTGGCATATTTCTGTTGCCTGTCAGTAAAAGAAGCTTTGCTGAATACATCCTTCCACCCAATATAATCCCAGTAGTCAACATGAAAAGCAAGTACGTATACATTCTTCGGATTGTCTGCAGCCAGTTTCATTACGGCTTCATCAGCAGGCGGACAACTGGAACATCCTTCAGAGGTGAATAGTTCAACTACTGCAAATCCATTTCCGGTCGTTACCATGTTGGGTTGTTGTTTTTCTTTGATCGTTCCTGAAGAACAATTGATGGCCAGCATTGACATTAATAAAGAAACAGAAACGATTTTATTCATGATCAGAACGTTTATGATAATTAAAGGTAGAGAAATTGAACAGAAATGCCGGTGCTACAGCCTGCCGGATTCAAAACTTGATACATTTGTGATATATAGTGGTACAGGCTTTGCAGGAAGTGGCTATGCTTAAAAAAGGGAAAGATCAGCTGCAAAATTTCGAAGAGGCTGCCCGGTATGAATCGCTGGAAACAAACGGGCTCGGTGGCTGGTCAGGCTCATCTGTTATCGGGCTGAATACACGGCGCTATCATGGATTACTGGTAGCATCAATAGTGCCACCGGTCGACAGAATGGTATTGCTAAATAAACTGGACGAAACGATCGTACTTGAAAATAAAAGAATCGACCTGGGCGCTAATCTTTTTGAAGGAGATGTAGCCGGGCCACAAGGATATCATTTTCTTCAAAACTTTTGCAAAGACATTTTTCCTCATTGGGTCTATGAAGCAGAAGGAATACAATTAAATAAAACAATTGCAATGATCCACGGAGAAAATACGGTGGTCATTACCTACGATATTGTCAAATCGCCTTCTTCTTTCACGATGGAATTATTGCCCTTTATTTCCGGCCGGGATTATCATTCATTGTTGCATGATAAATCACAGTTAAATGAGCATTGCGATTTTAATAATGGCTTGTTTCATTCACGACCTGATAATAAAACGGATATTTTTATTCATGTCCCCGAGGCCGGGTTTCAACCAAATCCTATATGGATAGATCATTTCCATTATCGTGAAGAAAAATTTCGAGGGCATGACTGTACAGAAGATTTATTTTCTCCGGGTAAATTTTCTGTGGTTTTAAAAGAAGGTGATCTGTTACGGATCATTCTTTCTACAGAAGATCCTTTAGCAAAAAATCCTTATGCGCTTCTGGCAAAGGAGACGTTGCGCCGAAAGGTATTATCAACCGATCAACCTGCTGATGAATTACTTCAACAATTGGTATTAGCAGCTGATCAATTCATTGTCAAAAGAAATATCAAAACATCAGTGGGTTCACAAGTCTCCCCCATGGAGGGAGTTCCGATAGCTATCGGAATAGAGGGGCCCGGGGCCACAATTATCGCAGGCTATCCCTGGTTCACCGACTGGAGTCGTGATACAATGATCTCATTACCGGGTTTGTGCTTATCAACTGGCCGGTACGAAGATGCAAAGAAGATCATTACCTCTTTTTCTCAAAGTGTAAGTATGGGTATGTTGCCCAACCGCTTCCAGGATCATGGAGGAGAACCTGAATACAATACGGTTGATGGAACGCTTTGGTATTTTATTGCTATTCATAAATACTTAGTCGCAACAAATGATGTTGGTTTCATTCTTCATGAAATATTACCTGTATTAAAAGAAATTATCGACTGGCATTTTAAAGGGACGCGATACAATATCCACGTTGATGAAGATGGATTATTATATGCGGGTGAGCCCGGACAGCAGCTTACATGGATGGATGCACGCATTGGTGATCGTGTCTTTACACCACGTATGGGAAAACCGGTAGAGATACAGGCGCTTTGGTATAATGCCTTGAAAATATTTGCCGGTTTATTACAAATGAATAATCAATCCGACGATGCCTCGATTGTTTTGCTGAGTGCAGAGAAAGCAAGACAAAGTTTTATAGAAAAATTCTGGTACGCCGAAGGCAAGTATCTCTATGATAATATCGATGAAAATAACAAAGCAGATAATACGCTTAGACCTAATCAACTTTTGGCAATCAGTCTACCCTTCCCTTTACTTGAAGGAGAAAAAATAAGATCGGTGTTGAACATAACGAAAGCACAACTCTATACACCTGTTGGATTGAGAACATTGTCGCCAAATGATCCACGTTATGTTCCAACTTATGAAGGCGATATCTGGGCAAGAGATTCCGCCTATCATCAGGGTACTGCGTGGAGTTGGATGCTGGGACCATACATCGATGCGATCATGACTGAAGCAAATGGAAGGGAAAAAGCTATGCAGGTAATCAAATCTTTTAACTACCATTTGTATGAAGCATGCATAGGATCAGTGTCCGAGATCTTTGATGGCAATTTTCCGCATCGTCCCAAAGGCTGTGTGGCGCAGGCATGGGGAGTAGCTGAACTTTTGCGGGTGATCAGTCAGTATGAGCTGTATGAAATCAACAACAAAAGCCCGATATTTACTAATATAAAGTAACAAGCCACAAAGGAAGTATAGCCACCAGCATGAAACAGCTTTCACAAGTATTGGTACTCAGTACTCTTCTATTGTTATCAAACAACTTACTGGCGCAGGACCTTAGTTTTCCAGGTATCGCTCCTTCCATTACTATCAATGCTCCATTGAATCATCATTTCGATTTAAATTTTCTAACTACTTCCAAAATAAGATTGGGTGATCATACAGTTAAAGGAGTCCGCTATCCATCACATTTCTTACAGAATTACAACTTACTGATCTTATCATATAAAATAAATGTTCATTGGCAGATAGGTGCTGGTTGCGGATATGAGATCAATGACCCGTTTCTCGATACCAGACGTAATAACAAACGATTTATTCAGCAGGTACAATATGTTTTGCCATCTGATAAAATAAGATTTTCAAACCGATTGAGACTGGAAGAAAGATGGTTTCATTATCATTACGATCCGCCGGCATTTGGTACACGCGTGCGTTATCAAACGTTATTCAATTACAGGATCAATAAACATGATCTGTCCTGGCAACTTACCAATGAAGTGTATGTCGTTCCATCCGGACCAAGAAATGCATTATTGTCAGAAGATTGGGTATCTACTTCCATTGGTT
>JBDTPD010000055.1:0-12176 GCA_039932855.1 Chitinophagaceae bacterium
GCACGGGTATTGTTGCGGCAGTATCAGTTCGTGTAGTAGAACCTGTATTCGAGAGCCAAACGAAAACAAAACTTGGATCTATTAATGTTGATATTGAGGGGCCAAGCATGCGCCAGTTTGTAGGTGATTTCCTGACAAAAGAACTGGACAATTTCCTGCACAAGAATCCTGCAATCGCTGATGGATTGAAAAAGCGCATTGAGCAAAGTGAAAGAGAAAGAAAAGAGCTGGCCGGTATCAAAAAGCTGGCAAACGAAAGAGCGAAGAAAGCAAACATGCATAATCGTAAGTTGCGTGATTGTCGTCTTCACCTGAGTGATGATCCGCCAGCAAAAGGAAAAGAAGATTTCTTTGCTCGTCAGAATCAAACAACCATATTTATTACCGAAGGGGATAGTGCAAGTGGATCAATTACCAAGGCACGCAATGTGGAAACACAGGCAGTATTCAGTCTTCGTGGTAAACCTTTGAACTGTTATGGCCTGACCAAAAAAGTAGTGTATGAAAATGAAGAATTCAACCTCTTGCAACATGCTTTGAATATTGAAGAAGGATTAGAAGGATTGCGATATAAAAATGTTGTCATTGCTACCGATGCGGATGTGGATGGTATGCACATTCGTTTATTATTGATGACTTTTTTCCTGCAATTCTTTCCAGATCTCGTAAAGAAAGATCACGTCTTTGTATTGGAAACACCTTTGTTCCGTGTACGTAATAAACAGGAAACAATTTATTGTTACGACGAAACAGAGAAACAGGCAGCAATAAAAAAACTGGGAAATAAACCAGAGATCACACGTTTTAAAGGATTGGGTGAAATATCACCCGATGAATTCGGACGTTTTATCAGTGATGAAATGAAAGTGCAACCTGTATTACTGGAACAAGGGGATCACATTCAGCAACTGCTGGAATATTATATGGGAAAAAATACACCCGATCGCCAAGAATTCATCATAGAGAATTTGAAAGTAGAAATGGATAAAGCCGATGAGGCCATTTCATAATTATCAGCAGGTAATAATCACGGCTGCTCCAAAAAATATTCATGAGTAAATTAGATATTATCCGGAAAACGAAGTCGCTGTTTATGAAATGGCAGCTTCATGGACTTATAGAACCTTTTACAGGGGTGATGCAGAATGCCGTGTATATGTCTAAGCTGAGTAAATGGAGAAAGTCGACGCCGGTAACAGGATATAATGACTGGTACCAGGGCAATTGGGATTATAACCGCCGCATCAACTTATATGAAGCAGTTGCCAAACAAGAAGGATTGAGTGATACTGCGATTGATTATTTTGAATTTGGTGTTTGTGGTGGCCTTTCTTTTAAGTGGTGGCTGGAACATAATAGCAATGCAAATTCAAAGTTTTATGGCTTTGATACATTTGAAGGGTTGCCCGAAGCATTCGGCCCTTTTGCGAAAGGCTCAATGGCGGTGGCATTAGAATCACTGAACATTCATGATCCGCGTGCTACCTTTTATAAAGGTCTTTTCCAGGACACATTGATTCCCTTCCTGGAACAATATAAAAACGGACCGAAGAAACTGATCCATATGGATGCGGATATCTTCAGTGCCACGATTTTCAGTTTATCGCAGTTATATCGCGTATTGAATGATGGCGATATAATTTTATTTGATGAGTTTGCAGTGCCAAAGCATGAGTTTATGGCATTCAAGATCTTTACCGAAAGCTTTTATGTCAACTATGAAGTGATCGGCGCCGCCAATAATTATTTATTCTTAGCTGTTAAAATAAAAAAGTGATATGATACATGTTGTTCATAATTCCGCGGATGTAGATGTTTTGCAACAAGCAATTGCACTTGATGAGTCTATGGCGGGAGAAGTGATTCAGGTAAAAGACGATTTTGCTGTAGGCCCTCTTACCGCGCTTGATACCGAAGAAGGCTGGAACGCCCGTGTAGAATGGTGGAAGTCTTTATTGCAAGGTTCTCCCTATGGAGAGGACCTGGCCGGAAGTTTTGACGATCGTCAGATGGTAGTTCAATTGAAAGAGAAATTGGATGTCGATCCTTCCGAGCAGTTATGGATCTGGATGGGGCAGAACCAGCATGATGTGTGTAGCTACTATTGGTTGATGCCGCAATTGAAAGAATACCAGGGCAGGGTAATGATATTGTATATGAATAATCTTCCTTTCATCAATGAAAAAGGTCAGTTATTCTATCCATCATGGCTACAGGAAATTCAACCAAAAGAATTTCTGAAAGCAAAAAAGCTTAGTCGTCCTATTACACTCAGTGAGTTTGAAGTAGATCCGGATGAGTGGAAAAAGATCTGCGATGAGAATACTATGGTCAGACAACTGGAAGGCGGCAAGAAGATCATTGGTAAAGACGAAAGTTTTTATGATAATGAAATTTTAAAGAATATCACACCAGAATGGCAAAAAGCCAGCAGGGTACTTTCAAACACATTGAATAGAATGAAAGTTAAAACCGGTGATGTATTCATCATGTGGCGAATGAAACAGCTGATTGGTAGTGGTAAGGTGGAAACGGTAGGAGAACCAGGCAAAGGATGGAAAGATTTTGATGTGAAGTTGCTAGGGAAACAAGCAGCCGGAACTGCGGCTGAAGGAGAGAAGGCGAATGTTGATTAGGATATTGAAAAATGTGCAATAAGCAATAAGCAATAGGCAATTGCTGTATTTGGGGATTGCCTATTGCTTATTGTCTATTGCCTATTATTTTTTAAAAAAGAACAATAAAGACACAAGGATGGCCAAAGAAAAGAACATAAGCCAGGTACAAAACAACAACAGCGGACTTCATGGACAATACAAGACATGGTTTCTCGACTATGCTTCTTATGTAATCCTTGAGCGTGCTGTACCGGCAGTAGAAGATGGATTAAAGCCGGTACAACGTCGTATTCTGCATGCGATGAAAGAAATGGATGATGGTCGCTACAATAAGGTAGCTAACATAATCGGACAGGCTATGCAGTACCACCCGCATGGCGATGCGAGTATCGGTGATGCATTGGTGAACATGGGACAAAAAGATCTGCTGATCGATACACAGGGCAACTGGGGCGATGTAAGAACCGGTGATGATGCGGCTGCTGCCCGTTACATTGAAGCAAGATTGAGCAAGTTTGCTTTGGAAGTTGCCTTCAATGCAAAGACTACGGAATGGCAATTAAGTTATGATGGACGGAAAAATGAACCCGTTACATTGCCGATGAAATTTCCTTTGCTATTAGCGCAAGGCGCTGATGGTATTGCCGTGGGGTTATCTACAAAAATTCTTCCGCATAACTTCTGTGAGATCATTGAGGCTGCAATAAAACACCTGCGTGGTAAACGTTTCGAATTGCTGCCGGATTTTCTTACAGGTGGAATGATCGATGTAGCAGATTATAATCAGGGTAAACGTGGTGGTAAAGTAAAAGTAAGGGCACATATTGAAGAGGTAGATAAGAAAACGCTGGCTATTCGTAGTGTGCCTTATGGTGTGACGACAACGCAATTGATGGAATCGATTGTGAAAGCAAATGACAATGGAAAGATAAAGATCAAAAAAGTAACGGATAATACAGCGGCAGATGTAGAAATACAAATTGATCTCGCGCCTGGTATTTCACCTGATATTACTATAGATGCATTGTATAAGTTTACCGACTGTGAAGTATCTATTTCCCCAAATGCCTGCGTCATTGTTGCACAGAAGCCGCAGTTCCTCGCAGTGACTGACTTACTGAAATTATCAGTTGACAGAACAAAAGATCTGCTGGAGAAAGAATTGACTATCAAGTTGACAGAGCTTCAGGAAAAATGGCACTATACATCGTTAGAGAAAATATTTTTCGAAGAAAAGATTTATAAAGAGCTCGAAAAGAAACACGAGACATGGGATAAAGTGCTGGAGGCAATTGATAAAGCATTTGTTCCTTTCAAAAAACAATTGAAACGTGCGATCACCCGTGAAGATATTATTAAGCTGACAGAAAAACCTGTGCGCAGGATTTATAAACTTGATATCGATGAATTGAATGCGCAGATCAAAGGATTGGAAGGGGAAATCAAGCAGGTAAAACATGACCTGAATAATCTTATTGATTATGCAGTTGCTTATTATGAAAATCTCCTGAAGAAATATGGTAAGGGCCGTGAGCGTAAAACAGAGATCAAGCAGTTTGAGATAATCGAGGCGAAGAATGTAGCCATTGCAAATACAAAGATTTATGTGAACCGTGAAGAAGGATTTATCGGTACGAGTCTTAAGAAAGATGAGTTACTGTTTGAATGCTCCGATCTCGATGATATCATCGTATTCGCAAAGCGCGGTATTATGAAAGTAGTCAAGGTATCTGATAAAACCTTTATCGGTAAAGACATTTTACACGTAGCTGTATTTCAAAAGAACGATGAACGTACTACCTACAATATGATCTATGCAGATGGCAAAGGTGGTGTCAGCTATGCAAAACGCTTTAATGTAACAGGCGTTACCAGGGAAAAAGAATATGACCTGACAAAAGGCGATGAGAAAAGCAAGGTGCATTATCTGAGTGTAAATGCAAATGGTGAAGCGGAAGTGGTGAAGGTTGTTTTAACACCGGGTTCCAGTGCAAGGATCAAGGAATTTGATTTTTATTTCGAAACATTGGAGATCAAAGGACGTAATAGCCTGGGTAACCAGGTTACCAAATACGCGATCAAATCTGTTAAATTCAAAGAAGCGGGTAAAGCTACGCTCAGTGGTCGTAAGTTGTGGTTTGATGAGAAGTTTGGTCGATTAAGTTCAGAAGCGAAAGATATATATATCGGGACGTTTGAAGCGGAAGACAGGATACTTGTCATTTACAATGATGGCAATTACGAGATCACTGACCAGGAAATGACGCAGAAGATCGATGCAGAAAAGGTTTTGATGATCAGTAAATTCAATCCGGAGAAGATCATTACCGCGGTGTATGTTGATAATGATAAGAAACAATATATCGTTAAGCGCTTCAAGATCGAGACGACAACATTGAAAACAAAATTCTTGTTCATCAAAGAAGGTAATGGTAACTATGTTGAAGCTGTGACAACAGATGAAGAACCGGTATTGGCTGTACAGCAGGGCAGAGGTGAACAAATAAGAAAAGCGAAATTCAAGATCACTAAAGTAGCTGAGGTGATGGGGTGGAGAACCGTTGGGACAAAGCTGCTCGATTATACGAAGAGTGTACAGATGGATTGGGTGAAGCAGAAGGGGAGTGATAATCAACCAGAGCTATTTTAATAAATTAAGAGTTATGAATTATGAATGTGAGCTTAATTCATAACTCTTAATTCTTAATTATTCCTCTTCTTCTTCTTCAGCCTTATTGTCGCATTCTTATCCAGGTTGCTGGTAAGTCTTACTTCATGTTGCTTTTTGCCATCAGTAACGATCATGAGGGCTGTATTGGGAGGAATGCTGCCGAGATTGTCGGCAAACATGGTTAGCTCATTATATTCTTTGGTACTATCAATAGCCAATACAAAGTGTACAGAGCGGGTGCTTAGTTTTTGTGAAAAAGCAAGTAATTGATTATTATAAAATACGGAGATGGAATCGCCATCTATTTCTCCGTTATCATAAAAGTCAACTTTCACAGAATCTGATTCTACTTCGATCTCGCTGGTCAATACATTCTCACGTTGTTTGTATTGGTTCTCTACTACATAATTCACTACTTTCCTTTGCGCGATATTGATGGAAGGAAGAGTATCAGAAAAAGAAGGTTTCCATACCTGGTATGTTTCTTTATACTCGCGGATAGCTTTTAGTACAGAATCCTGTTTGCTGGCATCAGCATTCAATCCGAGGTTGAAGTTGATATCGACACAAGTGTATTTGTATTCAGGTAAACCAACAAAAGCTCCTACCAGGTTTGATCCGGCTTTTGCCACACGTAACGTTGCCTGCAGCGTCATCATACAATCAACTTCCATATTCGCCAGCGAACCATGATAAGTAACAGGAACATTATATAAACTCAGTTGACGGGTAGCAGTATTGTAATTGCCTTTGACCTGAACGCTGCGGTAAGTATTTTTAAAATAGTAGTTGAGCAGGCCTTTTACATACCCTTTTTCAGGTTGCAGGACAAGTTCTACGAGGTAATTATTGGAAGAGCTTTTTGATTTCACATTGCCGATGCCATACCAATAGCCGAAAACGCTCTGTGAAGAGGCGTGAAGGGTGATAAACAATAAAGCGGAAAGAAGGAGTTTCTTCATCGTGTGCTTCATTCTTCAAAAATCATGCTTAGTTTAAAATGGGGATTCCACTGATTAAACGATTTCACAAATTATTTATTTCAGCAGATATTTTTTCTTTTGGATGGCGTTCAATGGGTTTATCTGTGAAATCATATAATCTTTTGATCTGCGTTCATTTCAGGTAGCGCTTGATTTCTCTTTGTACATCCTTCTGCTTGATCGTTTCGCGCTTGTCGTGTAGCTTTTTACCTTTCGCGAGACCAATCTCTATTTTCACAAAATTCTTCTCATTAAAAAACATACGGAGAGGTATCAGGGTATATCCTTTTTCTTTGAGTTTGGATTCGATCTTTTTGATCTCTCTTTTTTGCAATAGCAATTTACGATCACGCACCGAATCATGATTATTCAGATTGCCATGAGAATATTCTGCAATATGCAATGATTTTACCCAGATCTCACCTTTGTGCAACAGGCAATAGCTATCATTGAAGCTAACCTTTCCGCCACGTATCGATTTTACTTCCGTACCGACCAATACCATTCCCGCTTCATATTTTGCATCGATGAAGTATTCATGGTAGGCAGAACGGTTTTTAATATCCATCAGTTCATTTTCTCTTTAAACCGGTATTGCCGGGAATCAGATCGGTTAGTTCTTGAAATGTTTAAGCACCATCACCAGTTTATCTTTCAATTCATTTCTGGCTACGATAAAATCAAGAAAGCCATGTTCCAGGATAAATTCACTGCGTTGAAATCCTTCCGGCAGGTCTTTCTTAATTGTTTCTTTGATTACCCGTGGACCCGCAAAACCAATAAGGGCACCGGGTTCAGCAATATTCAGGTCACCAAGCATACCAAACGATGCAGAGATACCACCAAAGGTTGGGTCAGTCAGTAAGGAGATATAAGGAAGTTTTGCATCGCTTAATTGTGATAGTTTGCCACTGGTTTTGGCGAGTTGCATCAGCGAGAAGGCGCTTTCCATCATACGGGCGCCACCACTTTTGCTGATCACCATATAAGGTATTTTATGCTGGATCGCGTAATCAACAGCCCGGGAAAACTTTTCACCCATCACACTTCCCAATGATCCACCAATGAATTCAAAGTCCATACAGGCAATCACGATATCATGACCACCCACCTTACCTGCTGCCACACGCATCGAATCTTTGAGATCGGTTTTGCTCCAGATCTCTTCCAGTCTTTTCTTGTATGGTTTTAAATCGGTGAATTCAAGGAAATCCTTGCTGCGGATGTTATCAAACAACTCGGTAAACTGGCCGTCGTCAAATAACATATCGTAATATAAGTTACTATTGATACGATGGTGATAGGCACATTTCGGGCAAACAAATAAATGTTCGCGCAGTTCTGTCATGGTACAGATATAGCCACAGTTGGGGCATTTAGTCCATAAGCCTTCCGGTGTTTCCTTTTTTTCCGAGGTTTTGGTATTGATCCCTTTCTTGATACGTTTGAACCAGCTGGTCTTTGTCTCTTCAGTTTTCCCTTCTTCTCCTGCCAGGTTCGCATCGAAATCTTCAAATTGTTTCGCCATAACCCTTTTTTGAGTGTACAAATATAGGGAATCGGGTACAAACGAGTTGAATATCGAATAAGGAACAAGGGAATCGAATATCGAACACGGAACAAGGAATTTCGAATCATGAAGTCCGACCCTGCAATCGGTCAATTTACTTCACCATTCGAAATTCCTTGTTCCGTGTTCGATATTCGATTCTTAATTTATTATTCTTCGTTCAATATTCTAGAACGCCTTCTTATCCGGATTCCCCGCCATTTCAATCATCGCAGTAAGTTCCTGTACCAACTTATCATCACTTCCATCGAAGCCGATAGCTTTGAAACGGATCTTACCATCTTTATCAATAACAAATTTGGTAGGAATGCCATCTACTTTGAATTGTTCTACTACTTTATTATCCGGATCGAGTAAGACATCAAAACTGTATTTCTTTCCGGCAATAAAATCGGCAGCATTTTGTTTTTTATCTTCTACCTGTTCCCATGTATCAACAAAAACGAATTTAACAGTTGGATCATCTTTATATTTAGTTACCATTTTTTGCATACCAGGGAAAGATGCTTTACAAGGACCGCACCAGGTAGCCCAGAAATCAACAACCACTACTTTTCCTTTCAGGTCACTGATATTGATCTTATTTCCATCGAGGTTATATAAAGCAAAAGATGGAGCTGTTTCATTCATCATTGATTTATGCAGCTCTTCGATCATCTTCAACTGGCTTTCCTTTTGCAACGTTGCCATGTAATCATCAAAGCCTGTATCTGATTTCTTTTCTTTTACATAGGCTCTCTTTAAAATATCAGTGACTGCAGGGGTATATTTGCCATCTTTTACAAATTGTTCAAGTTGCTTTTTATATTCTTTTGATGGCAACGCTTTTTCTGCCAGTAAGGCATATGTATTGTTATCATCGGCACTTTTACCTTCGCCAATAACAATGGCCGCATCTTTTGAATATGCCAATCCTTTTTTGTAATTACCAGTACGATAAAGAACCATTCCATAAGTATCTGCATACATCGAATACATTGTTTTGCGATTGCGTTCCCATTGTTTAGCAGTCATTGCATCTGGTTTTGGCAATGTTGGTTTTTGCCATTCTGCTTTTGCAGTCTCGACAGCAAATTTTGATATTTCTTCTGCATAGGGAAGATTCGTACTGTCTTGCTGCATTGACCAGGCTAGATTATTATATACAGAAGCTAAGAGTGTTTTGTCTTTAATATCAGCACTTGCAATCATTCTTTTAAATTGATCCCAATCCTTTGTTTTTGAATAGGCAGCTGCAACTTCCAGTTTGTAATCAGTAATGTTTGTCCTTTGGTTGACCCACATTGGGTCTGTTTCTGTTTTGCTGATTATTTCTGTTAACAGTGCTTCTTTTTTAACAGGATCAGTCATATCATAGAATTCATCTACTTTTTTATTGAGTGTCCATTCGCCATTAGGAAATTTCTCTTTTTTTATATTGTCGATAAGCTTAGCCTGTTGAGGTAATTTCGCTACAATGCGATATTCAGTTTCGAGTGTATTATAATCGGCTTCTTCTTTTAAACCATTCTTTAAAAAGTTTTCAATTTCCTTTTGTATAAGAACTGATGCGTCTGGTTTTTGCGCTGCCACAAGAGCGCGTGTATAAGTGACAATATACTTAGTGCGATTTTCCGGGTAGAGTTCAAATTCTTTTTCAAAACTTGAAACAGTTTTATCAGCACTTCTTTCTACATCCACATTAGTAGCATAGCCCTGGTGAAAACGGGCTTCTGATGCATAGCTTTCTTTTTTTATCTTATCACCATCATATAGATGGATAAAATATCCATTATTAAAATTGTTATCAAATTTGTTATTCGAAGTAATACCTAAGAAAATAAAGTTACCCGAATCATCAGTTTGTACCGAGCCAGTGTATTTACCATTAGCTTTTGTTAATGCTATATCAATTGCTTTCATGCCTTTGGTCTGTAACTGATAAGCTACTACCTCTACCGGCGATAATGTATTTGCAATATCACCTGAAGGCTCGTATGTAAACGTGATAACGTCACCGGCTTTTGGTTTTGCCGGACTATAAGTAAAATTATTTTGTGAACAGGCGGCTGTGGTTACGAACACAACCAGGAAGCGTGCAAGTTTAAGAATACTCATGTTTGTGGTTTTTGGCTATAAAAAAAGAGGTAACCGAAGTTAAGACTTTGTTTCCTTAAGGGATTCTTAAAGCTATACCACTCATCCATTATTTCTTTAGCACTGTTTCAAACAACTTGAATATTCTCTTATACTCGTCTGTCCAGCTGCTCGGCTCCACGAAACCATGATCTTCCATTGGGTAAGAAGCAAGTTCCCAATCATCTTTCCCTAATTCAATTAATCGTTGCGTAAGCTTCACGATGTCCTGGTAATGTACGTTCACATCCACCATGCCATGCAGCATAAGCAGGTGACCTTTCAATCCATCGGCGAAATATATAGGGGAACTGTGACGATAGGCCAAACTATCGGTAAATGGTTCATTTAAAATATTAGAGGTATATCCATGATTATAATTGGCCCAATCAGTCACTGAACGCACAGCTCCACCAGCTGCAAACACATCAGGTTGAGTAAACATACCCATCAGTGTGATAAAGCCTCCGTAGGAACCACCATACAATCCCACATGCTTTGGATTGACGCCATATGTTTTTACCAAATAATTCACGCCATCTACCTGGTCGCTCAGATCTTTTCCACCCATATGACGATAGATACCTGTTCGCCAGTCACGACCATAACCAGCACTACCACGATAATCAATATCCAATACGTAGTAACCATTATCGGCTAACAAATTATTGAACATGTATTCGCGGAAATAACTGCTCCACCATTTATGTGCATTTTGCAAATAACCGGCGCCATGTACAAATAATACTGCAGGTTTAGCTGGGTCAGGTGTTGTTGGTTTATATAATCGCGCGTACACCATTGCACCATCACTGGCAGGGAACATGATCAGTTCAGGGTCGCGCCAGGCATAACTTTTAAATTCATCACTCTGCGCTTTATCGGTGATCTGTTCTGTTTTGCCATTCGGTTTATTTTCCTGTATAAATAATTCCCATGGTTTATTAGAATAAGAATAAACGATCGCAATATACTTTTCATCCGGAGAAATAGTAACGTTGTTCGCGCCAGTCATCGTCGTAATGCGTTCTTCTTTTTGTGTGCCGATATTTAACCGGTAAAATTGTTGTTCGCCCGGATGCACTTCATTGGTGCTGATATAAAAATATTTTTTATCGTTTGATAATTGTGCTTGCTGAATCTCATATTTACCAGCTGTAAGAGCGCGGATATTGCCGCTAGTTACATCAGCGATATAAAGATGTGAATAGCCCGTTGCTTCCGATTGGAACCAGAAATTATTTTCATCGAGCCAGCCGGTATTACCTGAACCAATACCCGGACCACCTACCCAAGCCTCATCACGTTGCCTGTTCAATAGTTTCAGTTGATAAGTAGCTGTATCAAATGTCATCAGCCACCTGTCTTTATTATCCTGCGATTGAATCTCGAATACTGCATGACTTCCATTAGGCGACCAGGCAGGTCCGAAGATGATCACTTCGCGATTGGCATTTTTCTTTTTCATATCCTGCAATTCATTCGGATAATCTTTTACGTAATCAGGAAGGTCTTTAATGCCGGGAATAGAATCAGTTTTTATTTGCACCACGGTATCCTTATCGCGATCATAGACAAATGACTCGTACACACCCTGCGGTGAACCTACTTTGGTACGACCGGGGATATCAGTGGTAAAGCCTGACTCAGTAACATAATTGGGAACGATGGTATTTTTGCCATTCGTCGAAGGTTTGGTAAGACGGTAAGTAATAAATCTCCCATCCGGGCTGATCGTTACAGATTGCAGGAGTTTATCGTCAATAGAAATGCTTCTTAATTCTTTTTGCTTAGTATTCTTAGTATATAAATCACCTGCGTCTTTTTTTTCTTTTCTTGTACGTAATACCTCGAAGTAATGAAGCTGATCATTTTTTAACCATTCTTCCTGTTGATTGCCATTTTCTTTATTTCCGCTGCCACCACGCACAGGCGGGGTATTGTTATTTGCTGTTTTGATATTTGTTAATTGTAATGTCTCACCGCTGGCAATATCCCATGCATACAGATTTTGATTGCGGGTGTAAACGATTTTGGTTTCTTTAAAAGAAAAACGCGGACCAAATTCAGGATCTGTGGTTTGGGTAATTCGTTTTGTTTTATTTGTTTTTTTATCGGTAAAAAATATATCACCGTCTTTGCTATAGACAAAAGTTGTCCGGGCGTTATTATAAGTTACATTATCATCATTCACGCGATTTTGTTTCTCTGCTACCGTT
>JBDTPD010000056.1:0-12174 GCA_039932855.1 Chitinophagaceae bacterium
TAATTCATAACTCATAATTTACAATTTCCAGTCCTATTCTGCTTAAGAGAAAAAGAGGTTGCAGGAAGAAGAATCAACCCGCAACCATTGTCGAACGATTGCTGCTTATTGAACTTATTGATATAACTTTTGCTTGCTGACATCTTTTTGAAAAAGTGTTTTGTCAGCTTTATAAAATTTTATAAAATCGGGTGCCGAACCGTGTCCTTTATACGGCACATATCCTTCAAATCCTCCACCGGGTCTGTGACCCGCATTTCTCCATCCCAATGCATATGACACATGATGCTTTTGCATGACAGGAAGAAAAGTGCTTGTCCACCAGGTGCTATCAGCCATGTTACCACCGAATTCTGTAAGTGCTGGTATCTTCTTTTTTTCTTTGGCTATTGCTTCCAGCATAGTCAGCATGCCATCAATATCACTGGTAAATTTTTCGTTAGTGTTGTCACGTTGATAAATATCGAACCCGATGACATCTACCCATTCATCACCAGGAAATTTTGCCAAATATTCTTCTTTGGATAAAAAACGATCTGTGTTATATGCATAAAGCAAATGATGCAATTTCTTTTCATCACGGAGATAAGAGACTGTGAAGATCCAAAGCTTTTTAAATTCTTCAGGTGTGCAGTTCTTACCACCCCACCAGAACCAATTGCCATTGAGTTCGTGAAATGGCCGGAATATAACAGGAATAAATTCTCCATGACTGCCTTTTAATGTGAGCATAAAGGCAGCGACTTTATCGAGCCATGATTTATATAATTCGTTTTTGCTACCACCCGGTAATATTGAAGCAACTGTTCCGTCGGCCGGGTTCCAGGCTGTTTGTCCTGTCAATGGATTATTGAGGTGCCAGCTGATAGTAATAACGCCACCACGATCATATCCTTTACGGATCAATTGTTTCATAGTAGCGAAAGGCACGCTGTCAATATTGACAGGATGATCGAGTTCGAGACGTCCGAGTTCCCATCCATACACAGCAGGATAATCACCCGTCACATCTTTGATATCGCTTCTTCCATTTTCATATTTCCATCCAACACCGTAAGCAAGATCGTCCTGGTGACCAAACATGAATCCTTGATTACGCTGTTTTTTCAGGTTCCTGAAAAGACAAACTGTTTCTTTCGTTGCGTTTTTATCAATAGGATGATCCTGTCCAGCTGATTGAAAAGACAAAATGGAAACAGCGGAAACAGTGAATAAACAATAAAAAAATATGCAACGCCTTTTGTTCATAAAGCCTGTTCAAATTTTTTTTAACGATGAGAAATAAAAAAACCTGGTCCTTTATTTTTCAATCTTACAGTAACCAGGTTTTTTATTTGGTAATAATAATCGATGGTTAATTTAACCCCATTGCATCTACATAGATTGTAAATCCACCACTGCCACTGTATTCTTTCACCAGAATCTCAGTGAGCGCAGTTGCACTTGTGAGCGAAGAAATAGGGAATGAATAATCAGTCCATGCACCTTCAACCACGGCTATGGTATGAGCATCTGCACCATTTATTCCCAGATTAACTTGTTTACCTCCAGAGCCCGGGCCTCCGAAAATAGAAATCTTAAATGTGGTATAACTTCCTATACTTACATTGGCACCACCCAATTGCAATGGAGAACCGTATCCGCCGACATAACTAATCTTGACAGATTTTGTTCCGGCTCTTACTGGTGAAGTATTATTATAATCTGCTGTACCGCCCCATCCACCTCCGATCCAACCAGAGCTTGTCCAGTTGGAAGTAACAGCCTCATCATAAAAAGGAAACGCAATAGTAGGTGGAGGAACGCCTCCGCTTATTTCCAGTATGTCTGCTGATTTAACAGTATCAGCTCCCGGAGTAGAAATACCAAGTGTGAGCTGACCCCTTAATACACCAGTAGGAACTGTCACTACAATCTGAGTAGGCGACTGACTCACAAACGAGGTAACTGCTGCTGCATTTTCAAAAGCAATAGAAGTGACCATATCCAGTTTGGTTCCTGTAACAGTAAGATTTGTTGCTGGAAAAACAGGATTAGGAGAAATGGAAGTGATAGTTGGTAATATCACATCCAGGTCATTCGCTGAAGTAGTTTGCACTGTAGAAGCAGCTTCTAATTTTATTTTGCCTTTGCGTGTACCGCCAGGGATTTTAACTACTAATTGAGTCACGGACTGACTTACAAACGTGGTGACGGCTGGCGCCACTCCTGAAAAAATAACCTTCTTTACAAGGTCAAGGTCGGTGCCGGTGATTGTAAGATTAGTTCCAATATTGATGAGCGCCGGAGAGAATGTTGTAGTAACAGGTAATACTATTGGTAAATCTGCCGTTGAAACGGTTTGTACACCCGAAGCAGCTTCCAATGTTAGTTTGCCTTGCTGGGCCGTAGCCGGAACCTGTACAACTAATTGAGTAGCCGACTGACTTACAAATGTTGTAACCGGTGTTGGAACTCCCGTGAAGATAACTTTCTTCGCGAGGTCCAGATCGGTTCCGGTAATCGTTACATTAGTTAAAGGTTTTACAGGCGAAGGTGACATCGAAGTGGTCACCGGCAATGTAACCTTTAACGTATCTGCGGTTTCCATATCTGCTGAATCCGTTCCGGTATAATGCAGAATCAATGGACCTGTTTTGGCATCAAGCGGAATTGTAACAACCAATTGATTGATTGATTGACTAACAAAAGTCTGAACTACTTTATCATCTGAAAAAGTTACTCTGTTAACCCAGTTAAGAAAATTTCCCGCGATAGTAACATTTTGTCCCGGGCGGGCCTGAGCGGTAATGGAAGAAACTGTAACCAGTGCATCTAAGTTTAACTGCGTTTTCGTTACTATATCACCATCCGGCGTTTTTAATGTCACATAACCTTTCACTGCCGCTGCTGGTACAATCACCAAAATCAATTCAGATGTTTTAACCTTAAAACTTGCCTGATCCACTACAGCTGCGGTTCCTGTAAAACTGATAGAAGTGACCTTATCCAGGTTACGACCGATAAAACGCAATGTATCTCCATGTCGTGCACCGGTTGGTCCGAAGCTTAATAATTCAACCGTTTTTGACGAAGAATTATTGTCATCTTTTTTGCAGGAGCTGATCCAGCCTATTGAGGCAAGCAGTGCTACCAGGCAAAAAAGTTTTATGTTATATATTAATTTCATTGTTGGTTCATTTATGTCAAGGTGATATTATTATGGCAAAAATTTAGGAACTACACGGAAGTTGTCTAAACAGATATCCGCATCCAGGTCTCCAGGGCCATGGAAAAGAAGACGTGTCCAGTAACCATTCGGATTAACTGTTGGTCTCACCGCATAGCTTGCTACTACCTGTTCGAACGGAATAATAACAGTTTGCCATTGTCCTTTGGAATCATATGGTGGAGGCCAGAGATAAGCATTATTATCTTCAGCCGACAAGGCTACATTTATCTTCAGCATATTGGACGTATACGGTTTTACCGTATTGATCTCAAACTTCAGGTTATAATCCTGCGGCTTTAATATAGCAGCATCAGGAATATTCTTGCTGTGTTGCGGCATGGCATCAGCAGGTCCGCCAGCCAGTTCATTCCAGCTCCAGGCAGCGATGCTCTTTGCAAAGCGTAAGTAATTGCCACTGATTTTTGGTGGATCGGTTGGACCAGGGTTGGTAATCACATAACCTGAATTCCACCAACCTTCATAAGGATCACTATCAAGGAAAACATTTCTGTTATCTCTGAACCAGAAGTTAGATTTTGTTTCACCGAAGTTTGTTTTAACGGTAACAATTCCGGGTTGTGCGCCTGCAGGTATTCTTACTTTAATATTTTGAGCATCTACTGACACCAGTTCACCCGTTACTCCACCAGTGAATGTAACCACCAATGGCTCATAAAAGAAATCACCCCTGATAGTAGCCACATCGCCTTCATTGACAAATTCGCATACCATGCTATTAACAACAGGCTTACTGATCTGTACCTCGAAGTTGTACAGTAGCACTGTACCATCGGCGAAAATAATTTTTATTTTATTCGTGATCACAAGTGGAATAGGACTGGGCACATTTACCAATATGGTAGTACCTGTAATATAAGTAGGCGTTAACGTAGCGCGCTGATCATTGAACCAGATCTCTGTGGCTCCCTGCAGGTTCTCACCTACAATAGCGATCAGTTGACCCTGGCTTGCACCAACCAGTAATGAATCTGAAGAAGTAGGCGTGGTGACGCGTACATATTTAATTCTTGGTGTGCCATTGTTCGAATTGTCTTTCGAACAGGAAGTAAAAGCACTTCCTATGGCAAACGCCATTATAAACAGCAGGAGTGTATTTAACTTTTTCATTTGACAATACATTTTATAATAATTGAAGTAATGGTTATGGATAATCTACAGCAGGTTGAGCAAGGTTTGGGGCCTGGCTTTTTTCCTGTGCAGGTATAGGTAGTAAAAAGTTTCCGTCATTGGCATTGATCGTTCTTTCAGTGGTTGCCCATGGTGTTTTCACTAATGTCCATAATGTAGGATTCGGGAAAACATCAGGGATCACTTTAAACAATCCTCTGTCCTGTGAATTAAGAATAGAATAGGCCTTTGCAGGATTCCAATAATGCAGGCTAACAAGATCATACCAACCCATACTTTCCATCGCAAATTCAATAAAACGTTCTTTTAAAATAACATCCAGGGTGAGAGGATCAATACGCGTAGGTAATCCGGAACGTGTATGTACCTTATTGAAATGCTCCAGTGCTATCGCATCAGTTGTAGAAGCACTATTACCTAATGCGGCTTCAGCATAGATCAGGTACATTTCTGCCAGGCGCTGCATATAAGTATTGTTCGGGTAACGTTGCGCCTCTACAGGTATACCCAGATCGACTGCTTTACCAACTACATATTTTTTAATGCTTGCAAAATTCACATCTCCGTTTACATAAGGGAAAACCAGCTTTTGAGTAACACCATTCGTAGTTTGTGTAATCTCAGGATAGTTAGCTCCTGGCAACATATACGTTGCTTTCAACCGCTGATCGAGTGTACGACCTTGCATTGTATCAGTACCTATAGCAGTTATACCATCATACTGGCTAAGCATCCACCAGGTTGCTCCTTTATCACCACCCCAACCTTCCACACTGATATCAGGGCTAAAGTTCAGGTAAGATGGTACGCTGTTTCCTACGCCATAACCAGGATCGCCAGGAAGAAATACCCATTGCAATTCAAATAATGATTCTGCATTATTATCATATGGATATTTAAACAGGTCAGCATAATTTGTCAATAAATGTTTACCACTGTTATTGATGACTCTTTCGGCATAATATTTTGCGCTGTCTAAAAACGATTGATTTCTTGTTGTACCATTAGCTTCTACACCAGCTCTTGTCAGATAAAAACGGGCAAGCATGGCTTCTGCTGACCATTTGGTGAGACGACCCTCTTTAATTGGTGTCTCTGGCAGGTCTGCTTCAACAGCACGCATTTCGCGCGTTATAAAGCGCCAGATACTTTTTGCAGTGTTTTTATGAATGCTGGTATCATTGAGCAATGCAATATTATCTTCTATGATTGGCACTTCGCCCCAGTTCATCACGAGATAACGATAAGCCAATGCTCTCATAAACCTTGCTTCGGCAATAGCCATTTTCTTAACCTGTGGCGAAACAGCAGATGTTGCATATTTATTGATATTGGTAATGGCGAGATTAGACTGCCCCACCACAATAAAGAAAGAGCGCCATGCAGCACCATTTTCAGGTGTCAGATCGGTTGTATTAAACAATACATTGCCTCTGTCATTATAAGCAGAGAAGGCTGTACCTGCGCGAAAATCTCCTAAGTTGTAAGAGGCCTTGTCATTGTAATCAAACCAGACCTTACTATACAACAGATCAGTAGCAGCCAGTACCTGTTCATCTGTTTTATAAAAATTAGCATCCACAACCGCATCTGTCGGCGGTTTTTCAAGGAAACTTTTTTTGCAACTCAACAGCAATACCATAGGTATACATATACCGATGAGTGACTTTATATGAAGTGTATTTTTCATTTTGTTTCTTTTAAAAATTTACGCCTAAAGAGAATGTGTATATAGGTGTTAATGGGTAACGTCCATAATCAAGACCAATCGCCTGATTACTTGTATTTGAATTGGCACCTACATATGAACCTACTTCCGGATCAAAACCATTGTAACCTGTGATCGTTACTAAATTCTGAACACCTACAGTAGCTCTTACCCCTTTCACCAGTTTTTGTCTGCCGATCAGCGATGCAGGCAGGTTGTATGACAACGAAACATTCTTTAACCGTACGAATGATCCATCTTCTACCCATTTGCTGCTGGTCGTATTATAGTTATTATCATTTGCTATCTGGGAATTCGTAAATCTTGGTACATCTGTACCTGCATTTTCAATCATCGGCTGCCCGTTTTTCATGGTAACCCTTGCATAGTTCAATGCATCAACAAGAAGATTACGGCTTGTATAGATCGTAGACGTTTTTGAATTCACTTTTGCCAGTTGATTATATACATCCTGTCCAAAAGTTCCTGTGATCAGGATACTAAGATCAAATCCTTTATAAGAAAAAGAGTTAGTAAACCCACCAAACAATTTCGGCCATGGATTACCGATATATGTTTCATCATGAAAATCTATTTTATTATCACCATTCAGATCTTTATACTTCACATCTCCTACCCAAACACCTGTGTTTGGATCGGCTGCTAATCTGTTACCATTGTTATCAACGCGTACTGCACTCTTGGATATTTCATCAAGCGATGTAAACAGACCTTCAGCAATATATCCGCGGAACAACCATGGTGCATATCCTACAGCTGAACGTTGTGTCCAGTTGTCCAGCCACCATGAGGTACGGTCAACAAAAGCTGCATCAGAGTAGAATTTCTTGATCGTTGTTTTGAATGCAGACATATTCAAATTCGTTTCCCATCTGAAATCTTTATTGGTCACATTCACGGTGTTGATGGTGAAGCCCCATCCTTTAGTTTGAAGTGCACCAATATTTACAGAAGGATTGCCCACTGCACCAGTACCACTTGTACCCATATACCATGGCAATGGATTATCCATGATCAGGTTGTTGGTATTCTTTATATAATAATCAGCTTCGATAGTTACCCTGTTTTTTAATAATCCCAGGTTTATACCAACATTGGTTGTTTTGGTTTCTTCCCATTGCAAAGAAGGGTTGCCATATCTCGTAGGTAAAAATCCAGTTCCCAGATCTGTAGGACCAGTAGTAAGAGGTGAATAGATACCACCACTACCCTGGTTACCTGTTAAGCCAATTTCAAATCTCAGTTTGAGTTCGCTGATGGCAGGAACCTGGAAGAATTTTTCCTGTGTTACTCTCCATGCAGCTGATACAGAAGGGAACGTTCCCCATCTGTTTTCAGAACCGAAGTTGGATGAACCATCTCTGCGTACGTTACCTGTTACGATATATCTGTTATCATAATTATAGCTAAGTCTTCCGAGATAAGATTCCATGGCCCATGGACCAGAGCCACCACCATTTGTTCCTGGTGCCGCTCCTGCATTAAGATCAAATACATCATTGGTAAGAAATCCTGATCTGCGTGCACTGATATTTTTCCAATTCGACTGTTGGGATTCATGACTCACCATGATACCAAAATTATGTTTGCCGAATTGCGTGTTATACTCTGCCAGTTGGTTAAAGTTCCAGTAAGAACTCATACCAACAAATTCGCTAAGTGTAGCTGATGTGTTAATGGCCCAGCCAATTGCATAAGTAGGATTGAAATAAACTGAGTTGGAATAATTGATATCAGTATTGAAAGATGTTCTTAATGTAAGACCCTTGATCGGGTTCAAACTAAGATTCAAACCACCCTGGAATTGTCTTTTCTTATTGGTATTTTTTCTCAGGTTGGCAATCGCGATAGGATTTACCGGCGCATATTGATTTGCTCCGTTAATGATATCACCACCACCCCAATCACCATTCAAATTCTTAACCGGCACTTGTGGAGTCAGTTGAATTGCATCTGAGATAACACCTTCAGAACTGGTCGTTAACTTTTCATCAGTCTGGCTGAAATTAAGGTTGGCACCAATGGTCACCCATTGTCTTGGCTTATTATCAAGATTGACCCTGAAGCCATACCTGTCAAAGCCAGATCCAAGTGCTACACCTTCCTGGTTCAGGTATTCACCAGACATGTAATAGGTAGTTGTAGTATTACCGCCACTCATACTCAGCTGATGCTTTTGCATAGTAGCATTATTAAATAATTCACCCTGCCAGTCAGTACCTGGTCCTAACAAAGACGGATCAAGAAATTCTGCAGGCGTGGTACCACCTGCGATATCATGATATTGTTTAACGATCGTCGCATATTGTGGCAGATTCATCACTTTCAGATGCTTTGGTGGCGTCTGAATATTATACTGAATGCCATAAGCGAGTTTTGCTTCGCCAGCTTTTCCGCGCTTGGTAGTGATCAGCAATACACCATTCGTAGCTCTCGAACCGTAGATGGCAGTGGCTGAAGGACCTTGCAATACCTGAATGTCTTCGATGTCTGAAGGATTTAACCCCGACAATGGGTTGGATGAATTGGTAGTACCTCCACCCTGCACCTGGATACCATCGATGACATACAGAGGTTCTGTGTTACCATTAATGGAACTAACACCACGAATGAAGACAGATATTCCTCCTCCCGGCTGACCTGAGTTTTGAGTAATATACACACCGGCAGCGCGTCCCTGTATAGCCTGCTCAACGGTGGTATTGACTGTCCGTTCAATGTCTTTGGATGACACGGTAGTTTGGGCGCTGGTCAGGTTTGCCCTTCTCGTTTTACCATACCCGATGACAACCACTTCATTCAGTTTGGTGTCGGTAATGGCAAGTGAAGCATCAATAGTGGATTTGTCAGTGATAGAAACTTCGATCGGTTTAGTACCCACATAAGAGATGACCAGCGTAGTGGCGTCTGATGGTACAAAAAGTCTGAAAGTTCCATTTAATTCAGAATTCGTTATGTATTTCGAATTCCCTTTGACCGCAACGGTCGCACCTGTAAGCGAGGCGCCGGTCTGATCGGTGATGGTTCCGGTGATCAACCGGGTCGTCTGCCCTTGCGCGGACACAGACGACAACATAACCGTATAGCATAATACGATTATGGCAGCAAATCGTTTTACTCTCATATAGCAATAGTTATTTGACCAAATGTAGTTTTTTTATTTTTCCCATAACTAGTATAATTTTATCATTTCCTAATGCTTTATTCCCATTTTACAGGGTTTCCCCCTTAAACATGGCCTATGGATAGTAGGAATAAGGCGGAAATCCTTGATTCCTGCTATCGCAATATTATTGATACTATTTTATCTCATTTCCTCTAAATTGCAGTCAATAGACGCCATATGCAAAATATTATCAGGGAAATCACTCCCTTAACCCAAAGCGATTGCTTTACCATTTTCACGCGTGTAAAATCTGAATTTGATTTTCCTATGCATTGTCATGAGGAACTCGAATTGAATTTTATCATGAATGCAAAAGGTGCAAAACGTGTGGTCGGTGATCATATCGACGAGATCGATGATATGGAGTTAGTGTTGGTCGGTGCTAATCTTCCGCATGTATGGCAAACGCATAAATGCAAGAGTGAAGAGATCAAAGAAATCACGATCCAGTTTCATAAAGATTTATTTGATGAGAAATTTTTACGGAGAAATCAAATGAGTTTCATCCGTAAAATGCTGGAGCGTTCTGCGCGTGGCATTTTATTTTCCCGGCAAACCATGGAGCTGATCAAACCAAGATTGATGATATTGACGCAGAAACAAGGATTTGATTCGGTGCTGGAGTTATTATCTATTCTGCATGATCTTTCTATCTCGCGCAATATGCATACGTTGTCTGATGCTACATTCAGTAATGCAGAACTCTCTTATAATAGCAGGCGTATTGAAAGATCGATTGAATACATGAATCAGAATTTTCAAAAACCCATTACATTAACGGAAGTATCAAAGCTGGCGAATATGACTGATGTATCATTTAGTCGTTTCTTTCGCAGTCGCACCGGTATTACGTTTATGGATAGTTTATTGGAAATGAGATTAGGGCACGCATCGCGATTATTGATCGATACTACACAGTCGGTGGCTGAAGTAGCCTATAACTGTGGATTCAATAATATTTCGAATTTCAACCGGCTGTTTAAGAAGAAAAAGAGTTGTACGCCGAAAGAGTTTAGAGAGAGTTATAGTTATGGAAGCAGGGTGTTTATTTAGAATGGAAGCTGAAGCAATTGAGGAATGAGAAAAGAAATGTAAAGGAATTATGAGTTATTAATTATGAATGTCATATCAGATTCATAATTAATAACTCATAATTCCTTTACATTTCTTTTCTCATTCCTCATTTACTAATCAACAACTTACTGCTTAACCACGAACTTCGTCAGTAAGGCACCGTCGGTCGTGACTTCTATTAAAAAAATACCAGCCGGTGATTTTTTTAAGGAGGTCGTTATCAGATTTAAACCTGTTTTTGTTTGGATATGATCGACAGATACCGAACGACCTGCCATATCAAATATCTCGACCCGGGCCGCGGAAGGTTTATCAACGATTATTGAAATATTAAACGCCCCGGCAGCAGGATTTGGATAGACCGAAACTGCTAAATGTGTCGATGATGAATTATTTTTCAGCGCAAGCATTTTGGAATAAGGAACAGAACGTTCAACATCCACCTGTTTTAAGCGATAATAGTTGAGACCCGTGTTTAATTTGCTGTCGGTAACGCTGTAGTTTTTCGCAGTATGACTATAGGCACCTTTCATAACAGTAGCAAGAACTGACCAGTGTACAAGGTCCGCGCTTTCTTCCACCACAAAGTAATTGGTGTTCTCTTCATTAGCGGTTGTCCATACAAGATCAGCGGTAGTTCCGTTTATCCGGCCATCAAAGGAAGTAATTTCCAGGGGCAGAATAGCTCCGCCCGAGTTATTAATAATGTTAAGGCCATGTGTGGTGATCGCACCTGTTGTTGAAAATGCACGACCCTCGAGTGTACCTCCTGCTGCAATACTAACAGCACCGTTATTGGCAATAATGTTTCCTTTGAAATTAGTGAACCCACTGATATCAATAGCTCCTTCGATAACCCAAAACACGTTAGTGGCCTTTGCTCCATTCAGCAACACCACATTAGTATAAGTGCCACTGGTGAATGCTCCGCTTATTTTAATTACAAAGACGGCATCAGGGTTCCCCTGTGCATTCAGGAAGATAGTATCGAGAAAATGTGCCGCTGCACTCATGCAATATACGTGTGGAGTAAGCACCTGGCTATTTCCAAATTGTACCGGATATAATAACTCAATTTCGCAAGGCAGCGCGTTGAGCTCAGTGTACAAAGCGTTTAAATCATTGCTGGCCTGGTTAGTGGATGCATCGGGCACCAACCGGATAGTACCGCTGACAAGTAACGGATCATAACCACTGACAGGGCCTGCATTTGTTCCTATATCTCCATCGATATGTGTTATGCCTGTATTTGTTACTGCCCCGGTTACTGTTAGTAATCCATAGAATAAACCAGAACCCATGTATGGTGCCACGGGACCGGAAAGAACAGGAACACCACATCCTAATGGAGTATATATTTTAACAGTGGCCGCTGCAATGGCACCTGCTATGGATAGCGCGCGGCCGTCAAGTGAACTATTTGCGGCCAGTTCAATAGCGCCGTTACAGACAATATTACCTGCAAAGGCAGCGCCTGCTCCTATATTGGTGGCTCCATCTATTTTCCAAAATACGTTACACGCCGTTGCACCATTGATCAACCGGATGGTGGCGCCGTCTGTAGTAGAAAAGGCATTATTCAATTGAAAGACAAAACAGGCGTTTGGATCACCGAGGGCATCAAGAGTAAGAATACCATCAAGAGATGAAACTCCTGAAATAGCATACACAGCCGGGGTTAACACTTGTCCTTGTCCCAGCAGGGCGGCGATTGGTATAGCAGATGGCTGAGTAGCCAGGTTAATATATACAAGATTCAAATCAAAAGCTGCGGAAATGCTAAGTGCATCAGCAACGTGCAAGTTGCCGTTCATATTTACGAAGCCGGGCGCTGCGCCTGCGGCT
>JBDTPD010000057.1:0-12094 GCA_039932855.1 Chitinophagaceae bacterium
GCCCAGATCCTTCAGCCGCTGGTGTAGTGCGCCAAATATTCGGTAGCGCCGGATCCCGACAGGTCGCCTCTCCCGGTCTTCCGGCGTCTCCCAGGAAACGAAAGCGTGATCCTGGGCATGGAGGAGGTTTCTCCTTCTGCCGCTCAGACCGTTCCCATAATACAGGTTGACTATTAGTAAGAAATCTTATAAAGCCGCGTATGAGACAATAATTCATAAATAAAAAATAGAATGGCACGGTGATAATGCCCATGCTTTTTACACGGCTGATAAATATCCAACCGACGAAAGCAATGATGTAAAAAAACGATTGAATAGCGAGGAACCACACATAAAATGTTGGTGATTCGCTATACAGGACAATAAATACATTGGCAAAAAACAGTATCAGCAACATCCATGGACAGAAGATCCAGCGGAGTAAGCGGCGTGATATATATTGAAAGCTTAACCAGAAGTGTTTGAAAAAATTAAAGCATTCTTTTAAATAACCAATCGATTGATAAGCGCCGGCGGAGATGCGTATTTTTCTTTTTGCTTCTTCCTGCAACGATGCGGATGGAAATTCGGTAGCAAAGGCTCCGGGTTCATATTTTATTTTATATCCACGCAAACAAACCTGCATGGATATAATAAAATCATCCAGCAATAATTGTGAAGATGATGGTTGAAATAATTCTGTACGGATAGAAAACAATTCTCCGGCAGCGCCAACGACCGTATGAAAATCTGAATCCTGTTTTTTCATAAATGATTCATACTTCCAGTAAATACCTTCTGCCTCACCAATAGCAGAGCCCTGGCTACTGCTAATGATCTTCTTCTCTCCTGCTACACCGCCGATCTTCGGATTATTATAATGAACGACTATTCTTTTTAAACATTCTTTATTCAACATCGTGTTTGCATCGCTGAATACAACGATGCCGGTTTTCACCTGTTCCATAGCACGACCAATAGCGGCCAGCTTTCCCTGTCTTTGAGGATGATGAAGGCTTACTACGTTTTTATATTCTCCGATAATTTTTTCCGAACCATCTGTCGATCCATCGGTCACTACGATTACGCGAAATTGTTCGGCGGGGTAATCAATGGCTAATGTGTTGTCGAGTTTGCCCGGTAAGATAGCCGCTTCATTGTACGCGGCAATGATCATGGTCACGGCTGGCCATTCAGCGACAGATACCTGGTTTTTTTCTTTTGAAAATGCCTTTTTTACCTGGTTCAATAAGAATAAAAGGCCGCCATAGCCGATATAGCAGAAGAATAAAATGGAGAAACTCACCCAGAAAATAATGATCGCAGGTTCCATATTAAATTGCCGGGAAGGCGGTAAGGCAACGAAATAGTGATCGTAACTATTCCCCGGCTTTCCGCCTTCCCGGCAGATAGCGTCGAAATTAGCCTTTTTTGACGGGTGAATTTTACCAGTCAACGGCCTCTGTACGCGGCTTTTCCCTTTTTTATCGGAAAAATACGTTCGGAACAATAAAAAAACACTTGCATTTTTTTGAAATACGATATATTTTGTGGCTCACAAGAACCAATATCAACCGAAAAATCGGCCCCTGAATGAAAAGCCTCATCCACCTCCTGCAGATTGATCTGCATTTTTACGATTACAAGTTTGCACTATTATGTTTTGTTACTGCGTTCGTAGTAACCCTGTTAGCCATTCCGCCTATCATCACCATGATAAAGAAATACAGGTTGTACGATATGCCCAATGCAAGAAAGGAGCATATTAATCCTGTTCCAACAATGGGTGGTATTGCGATCGTGGGCGGTATGGTGCTTTCACTATTATTATGGTTCCCCTTCAGCAACGAAATAGGCCAGGTATCCTTCTTTTTTTCCATCACTGTTCTTTTTGGATTAGGTATCATGGATGATCTGAAAGATCTGTCGGCGAAATATAAATTCATGATCCAGATCGGTCTTGCTTTATTGATCGCTTTGTCCGGTATCCGCATTCAATCGTTTGAAGGATTGTTTGGCATTTATGAGATCCCTGTTTATTCACAATATACTTTTACCATCCTCGCTATTGTTGGTATTACCAATGCATTTAACCTGGTAGATGGTATCGATGGCCTGGCAGGTGGACTTGGTTTTATGAGCCTGGTTACTGTCGGTATGTTCTTAACTATTAATGGAGATAGCAATACTGCGCTTGTTGCCTTTGCATTGGCGGGCGGTATTCTCGCGTTTTTATATTTTAATTTCAATCCTGCCCGCATATTCATGGGTGATACCGGATCGCTGGTATTAGGATTTGTGATCGCTGTTCTTTGTATCCGTTTGTTACAGGTAAATGCCTATACAGTATCACCGGTACTGGAACATGCGCCCGTATTTGTATTAGGCATTGTATTGATTCCTGTGTTTGATACGCTCCGTGTATTTGTTATCCGTATCTGGAGAGGTAAATCGCCATTCGAAGCTGATCGTACGCATATTCATCACCTGTTGACTAATCAGGGATTCAGTCATGTGTTTGCTGTACGCGTGATCTGTTTTATTCATGCCTTTATTTTAATTGAAGTATACCTGTTACGTGCACTAAGACAGGAATTCATTTTACTCTTCTTAGCCATTTTTATGATACTTGTCAGCATTGTCCTCAAGAAAAGTGGCGCGTTGTTTAATCGATGGAACAAGGCTGCGTCTTCAAATACAAAGTCAGTTACCGAAAACCTATAGAGATTTTGAAATTTTGTCCCGATAGCTATCGGGAGGGAAATTGGGAAATTTTTTATAGCGGGCCTTATAAAACCTATAAGGTTGTATCCGACGATAGATAAGGATTTGTCATTTGAACCTTATAGGTTAGGGAAATTTCGCTATCAAAGTCCCATTTTTTACCCATTTCTCCTCCTGACTCCTTCTAATTTAATTGGCGTGATTTTTTGTTCTTAAGGGATAACTAAAATCATGTTATTATGAAGTACACATTGCTTACATCAGTCGGGATCGCAGCTATTGCTATGATCGCAGGATGTAAAAATGAAAATGCGCGGTATATAGATCCTAATACCGGTAATGGTCTAACACTTGTAAAAGATGCCAACACCGGGTTAATGGTAGACGCCGATACAAAGAAGCCTGTTTATATCTATGTAGATACTGAAAAGAAAGATACCATCTATGGTGTTACAGGACAGGTGATCAATGGAAAAGTTGTTGTTAGTGATGGCAAGTATGAATATGCCGATATGGAAGGATCAGGCATGCCTGAAAAAATCAAGGAAGGTGATTACAAAGAAAAAGTAGACAAGGACGGAGATATAAAGATCAAAGCCGGTGACGACAAAGTGAAAATAGATGGAAAGACTGGAGAGATGAAAGTGAAATAAGTAAGGTCACCATACTCGCACCCACCGACTGCCGGAATTGTTCCGGCAGTTTTTTTTGTCTCACGCAAAGACGCTAAGTTTTCGCAAAGGCGCAAAGACTCTCATTCAAATTCATGTATTCTTTGCGTATTTTCTTTGCGCCTTTGCGTGAAACCTGATCAGAAAAGAAGACCAACCTTAAAATGTATATTGTTTCCTTCCGGTGAAATACCATAGATACCCGACAATGCATACTTATTGAATGGAACAATGATCACTCCGAATCCATATCCATCATGCCACAGATCAGACGTCTCAGATGGTTGCCATACTCTACCTATATCATAAAAGCCCATGAGACCTGCTTTTCCATTGAATAAGAAATTATGCGTATTGAATAACCAACGCAGATCGCCATTGAAGTAAGCTGTACTCTTTCCATAAAACCGTTCCCGTTCATACGCCCTGATCTCCCCATTACCACCACCACCGATCTTATTTAGATTAAAGAAATCAGCATCACCACTCAACGTGGCACCACCGGCTCTTACCGCTATACTGAATTGATTGCCCAAAGGAAGATAAACTGCTGCATTGGAATTAACACTGACAAATGATTCACCTGTTTCTTTTGCATTCATGGTATAACCTGCACCGGTTGTCCAGGAAAAACCTCTGGTTGGATATACTTCATTATTCACTTTCAAAATAGTATAACCGGCTTCTACTCCTGCAAATTGACTGGTTACAAATACCGCAGGATCTATTACTGATGGCCCTTCAGCAATGAAATGATCATTTGTCTCGGTGAATTTAATAGTATGATAAAAAAGTGAAGCTTCTACATGCTGATATTTCCCCAAATCTCTTTCGATGCCCACACCTCCATACATACGTGTACTGAACGTACGGTAATAATTCGTGGTCTTATTTGTAAGCACCGTTTCATTTCCTGTTCCAAAATAATTTTCTACAGATGGTGCATCCAGTCTTGCTTTTAATACCAGATCCCATTTACCAATCAATCGTCCAAACCTGCCTACATATCCAACATTGAAAGCACCGCGCAGGAAGCCATAGTTGGCACTGATATGATGCGTATTCTCATATTCTTCTTTTTTCCATGGCTGCGTATTATAGGTAATACTCGCGGCAACTTTTAAACCTGTACGTGGAAATAATTTCAATGGGTCGCGGTCATACACTTTATACTGTGATGCCGAGAAGAAAGGTCGTATGGAAAAATTGAATTTCTTTTCGTGTAATGTATCGTATTCAAATTTCTTTCCCCGATAAACGCTTACTTCATTGTGCTGACCTTTTCTATCAAACACAACTGAGTCCTTATCTTTCGGATCAATGATCCTTATTTTTACCCCTTTCTTTTCTTCGCCCCCAACATGAATCACGTCTTCTTTACCCAGCCCATATATTCTTACCTCTTTCGTATCCTTAGTATTAAAGCGACGTGAGAGATAAGGTTCTTTTTTTACTTCGCCATCTTTGCTGATCTTATATATACTGATCTGTGTTTCTTTTTTACTGACCCTGTCAACCGTAAATAATTCTTTTGAATCCGTTCCTGTGAGGTCAACAAATTTCGCGAGATATTCATAGTAGGCATTAGCATAATCTACCAAATGATCCCTGCGTGACTTGAGTTTTGAAATAATTTTATTCCCCGAGATAGGAAATATTTCCGGGGGCATTTGCCTGATACTACGTGCAATCAGAGAGTCTGTTAAGACTGCCTGCAACTCCTGTGCTTGTTTTACCCAAACATTCCTCTCCAATCCATCCAGGAATAAACGATCCAATGGATGACCGGGATAATTCCAGTCACCAACATGTTTAAGAGTAGAATTGAAACCCTGTATTTGTTTTGTAAAAGAACCCGCGATCGACGGATATAAACCGTCTGAAAGAGTATAAGCCTGGTCCCTGTCACGCGGAATCGGTTTGTAGATAGTTTCTTTACCATCTTCAAATGCTGCCCAGCGCCAGTTGTCCGGATGACGGCCCCAATCGCCGATAAACATATCAAATAATCTTGCCCGTACAAATGCGACAGCGTCTACGTGATAATCATTATCATCATAGATATGTTCGAATAATTTATCGGAGCCGATCACTTTCTTTGAATTTCCAAAGTTGGCAGCCGTTTCCTGATTGTCGTCCGGTCTTTCTTCAAATAAGTATAATTGATTACCAAACTCTGCATCATATTCACCCAATGCTTTTTGCGATGGAACAAATACTATGATCGGATTAGTATGATAAATTCCAGCCGCTTCACTCATCGGTGCAATAGTAATACCTGAGAATGGATGACCCGATGATCCCTGGTCCTTTGCCAACCGGCTAATGAATGTACCCCGTATATCATCCGGTAATGCTCTTGAAAAATCTTTGTCAATACTGCGTAACACATACTCTTTACCATTTTTATCTTTCAATCTCAATCCACTTGATTGCCGTGATCCTCCTTTCTCTACAGGCGTTAATCCGCCCATGGCCGTATCCAGATAAAAATTATTTACACGTACCGGTGTCGCCCATTCTTTGCGATAATGTTTTCCCCAGAAAAAATTATGATAGCCACTTCTCCTGTATTCTTTGCCCGGAACAACTTCGGTAGTGCCCGGTAAATAAGAAGCTACTTCTACTACCTTGGTTTGCGCATGAGAAGACAGGCAGATACCTATACCCGTCAATAGGGATACTGTTCGATAAATGCTTGATGTTCGCAAAAATTGATTTCCTCTTTTCATAGGTTCGCGTTTACTTAAATTTTTAATGCATATAACTGCAAGGGCGTTTCGACACCTTTTAATGCAATCTCACCGAGACTTTCCCCCTGCCAGGATTCAAATACATTATTCTCGAAATAAGCTTGAGAGGCAATAAACTTTTGATTCAATTCACTACAAGCGGTACGGATACGCGCCGTGATATTCATAGCATCACCACTGATGGCAATATCTTTTTTTATCACTCCAATCTCCCCGATCGTTACATCACCTACATGCAGGCCAACACGGAAGTCAGGAATGATATTATACTTGCGTCGAAAATAATCCGAGGCATGCTGCAAGGCACGACGCGATTGAATAACGGTATTGGTAGATTTAAGAAGGTTTTGTTTTTTATAGGGCCACGACACTACTACTTCATCCCCTACATATTGATAAATTGATCCTCCATTTTCCAATACCGCATTTGACACGTAATAAATAAAGTCCCTGATAAAGGAGAAGTATTTCTCATGGCCCAATTGCTCAGCTATCGGTGTTGAGTCAACCAGGTCCAGGAACATAAGGATTCTTGTCTCGGTACGGGGATGTAAATATTTTCCGGTTAATATTTCCCAGAATACACCAGGAGAATATTTATGATCCATTTCTATCACTACCTGTGTGACGAGAATGATGATCAACCATGACAATAAACTATCGATGAAAAAGCCGGTATGAAAAAAATAATGCTTGAAAGCACTATAGGCAATATCAAACGTAACATCGGTGACAATAATAAAGTGACAGAAGAAAATAAAGATCGTTACCAGCAAGGCTATTACCAGTAATAATAAGGTTTTGATGGACCAGCCGCCTAATAAAGAAATATTCCGGTAGCGAATGCGGAGATCAACTAATAGCATATAAGCCATGAGCGCACTAAAGCTGAGTAAGATGACAGCACGTAAAAAGTAAGCAGAGAATGTATTTTCCAGATAAGGATAATCAGCCCCCACTCCCTGCATAAACACTCGTCCATACAGGAGCAACTCAACCGCTGTCCATGAGAACGCGATAATGAGTAACCAGCGAAGACGGTACTGTGAAATGAATGACATGTTATTCAAGCCACCTTGCCTTTTCTTTATTGCCGGTTTTTCAGATACTTGTATATTTCCTGTTGAGAGCATGTGCGGTTCGCTGTGTGACCAGCATAATTGTTTGTTTCGTTAACCACTGGCTCTATCATACCAGTTTCATCGTCGTCATTCCATTGTATATCGAAATAATTATTGAGTTCATGTATCAACACCTGATCCTTGATAGGTACACACACTTCAATACGATGGTAAAGATTGCGTGTCATCCAGTCTGCTGAACCGAGATACACTTTTTTATCTTCCTCATCCCCGAAGATGAATACCCTGCTATGTTCCAAAAATCTGTCCACGATCCTTTTCACTGCAATATTTTCACTCTGCCCTTCTTCACCACCTTTTAAACAACAAATACCACGGATCACTAATTGTACCGGCACACCAGCTTGTCCAGCCTTATACAGCAGATCTATCATCGGAATATCTTCGAGATTGTTCAGTTTTATTTTGATCCTTGCTGGCAAATTTTTCTTCTTTCGCTTGATCTGTTCATTGATCTCCTGTTCAAACACATCAATCATATTATACTGCGAAACAAGAATGGTGTCAAATTCCTTTGCGTCTTTCTTAACCGGTTTGGACCCGGTTTTTAAAAACTCAAATAACTTTTCCAGATCTTTGATCACCGCTTCCTGCGTAGTAAGCAAAGCATGATCTGTATAAAACCTGGCGGTAGTTTCATTGAAATTACCGGTACCTACAAAAGCATAACTTTTCTTTCCTTCTTTCGTCTTGCGGTTTATAAGAGCAATTTTCGAATGCACCTTTATACCCGGAATACTATAAATAATTTTCACCCCCGCCTTCTGCATCTCTTTGCTCCAGCGAATATTATTGGCTTCATCAAATCGCGCCTTCAATTCTACAAAAACAACTACTTCTTTTTTATTCTTTGCCGCGCTGATCAAGGCATTGGCGATATGCGAATCGGCAGCTATACGATATAGTGTTACGTAAATAGCATTAACATCCGGATCAATAGCCGCCTGGTTAAAAAATGCGAGCACCGGGTTATAACTTTCATAAGGGAAGTGAAGCAACACATCCTTTGTTTCGATACGAGAAAAGATGTCGCCGCAATCATCAAGATGAATAGGCTTTAGCTGTTTCATTTCCGGGTAGTACAACTCTTTTTTCTTTACCGGAAGTTTAGCCAGATCGCTGAGATTATGATAACGGCCACCGGCATATAATTGTTCATATTTCAGTCCAAGTGAAGCAGCGAGAAATTTCTTTACACTGGTAGGCATTCCTTCTTCATATAGAAAACGCGTTGGCGCGCCATGGTCACGTTTCTCTAATTTCTTTTCTAATTCTTTCAGAATATCTTTTTGATAATTTTCTTCATCCAGGTTTAATTCAGCATCGCGCGTAACTTTGAAACTAAAACAGGAATGTATATTGAAGCCTGTGAAAATACATTTCAGGTTCGACCGGATCATATCATCCAGGAAAACGATGTGTTGACAATCATCTTCTGAATCGAGTGTATAAAACCGTTTTAATTTTTCCGAAGGAATATTAATGACGGCATGATGGAGAAATTCTTCGCCATCTTTTTTTAATAAAACAAGAAAATAGATCTTATTACTTTCAGGAAAAAAATCATTCTGAAAAGATTCGCCGATAAATATTGGTTGAATAAAAGCGAGTGTCCTGGAAAAAAATAATTCTCTTACCTGCGCCGCATAAGAAGGCGGTATGCCTTTGTTATAATACAATATGATCTTCTCTGATTCCAGTTCGGGTAAAATCTCATTTGCAAAAGTGTGCCCGAATTCTTCGAGTTGTCCGCCAACGATCTGTTGCACCTGCTCCTCCATATCTTTTGGCGGAGGCGGAATGATCTTCGTTAATATTTTATTTTTCAAATGTGAATAGAGGGAAATGACGGGATATCGTACACGAAAGAATTCATCCATGTTAGAAGAAAAGATCGACAGAAATTTTACTCTCTCCATCAACGGCACATTTTTATCACCTGCTTCCTGCAGCACGCGGTGATTAAAACCCAACCAGCTTATATCCCTGTTCTCATACTTCATACTTTATTGTTGAAACGGCGACGACTGGCTATCAACTACAGATGGGCCACCTGCAGTAGTATCATGAAACATTATGGCGATAATGAATGCCATTGCAGAAGCGATCATTCCCACCATGAAAATGTTGTAAGCAATTCTTACCAATCTGTATTTTCTTCCCAGTACTACTCCTAAAAAATAAATATCATCGACCAGTGCGCTATAGAGATAGTTAGGATCACGCATCATGGTACTCATTCCCCATTTATATTCTTCCTGTTTTGCTTTAAAAAAATTTCCAAAGAAGAGAAGATTTGTTTTTCTATTCAGTATATCCTCCCTGGTAAAATTTCCATTGGTGATCTTTGGACGTGTAGAAAGAATGGCGACGACGACTGTCGCTAACGAACTGGATAAAAAGATCATTGTAGGAATAGTCAAATGTTTATCCACTTCAATTTTACGAACGAGCACACTCAATATCACCGAAATGATGATAGCATTAACACTAATCAGGATATTTGCTTTATTATCTGCCATATCACTCAATCGCATGTGATTCTCTGAAGAGAGACGTAACATCGTCTGAATACCTTTGGTAATGATGGCACTTTGCTTTGCGCCTTCTTTGCCTTTACCTTCTTCATTTGACGGCAGTATTGTATTACTGCTATTAGGACTCAGTTCAATCTTAGCCTTAAGTTTTTCGATGTTCTTTTGCTTTCTTGCTTCTAAATGTGTCTTGCAGTAATCCGTATAGAATTGATGCTCTTCAAGTATGCTAAGTGTGTTTTTTTCCCAATCCAACAAAATAGTATCAAGGTTTCGCAGCTTCATTTCCTTCTTCATCAACTTATCCATGTCCTTGAATTCTTTGGTCCCGAAATGATAAGTATCTGCATCCTTAATGATCTCCTGTACCAATCCTTCCGGCTTAGCGCCCATTTTTGTAGCCTGGATTACACACTCAACATCGCCTTGCAATGCTGCATAAATATCCTTCTCCTGTAACCATGCTTTCATAACCTCTACGCTCTTTGCTTCATGACCGGCAGGACCAGTATATAAATGACCCGTATCATGAAACCAGGCGGCTACATTAAGAATCAGAATTTCCTTTTCCGATAATTCATAATGCGAAGCGATCTCATTGGCATGGTCAACCACTTTACGTGTATGATCGATACTATGGTATACCAGGTTACTCTTCGTCATAGAATCGTATAATCCGGACACATATTCTTCCGCCTGTTTGAGTAAATCTGTTTGAATGTTTTTCATATATCAGAATGTTAAATTAAACTTTGATCCCAATGAGAAATTCAATACCTGTTCTTCCGGTGAATAACCAACCGTGAATGACATGATCACAATATTGAATGGGTTATAATAAAAACCGCCGCCGATCACGTTGTGCCATTTTTTGCTATCTTCTCCTTTGTACCATACTCTTCCAATATCATTAAATACGATAGCGCCAACCTGCCCCGGGAATATATAGGAATGACTATCGAATAATTTGATCCGCAATTCCAAACTACCATACGCCACTGAATGACCAGAGAAACGATTTTTTCTAAATCCGCGAAGAACATTATTGGCGCCGAGTGACAATGCCTGGAAATAATCAACGCTATCATTAAAAATATGTCCGCCTCCAAGTTTAATAACTCCCACTACTTTCGCAGGAATTTTCAAACTGGCGTAAATGACCATGTCGGATTCAATTTTGTTCAGGCCATTTGCATTCTTATTTAATGGCTGTAAAAGCGTCAATCTGTTTGTCCAGCGTATACCACGAGTAGGAAACAGATCATTGTTCAGATTATCCAGCTCAATAGCAAGTTTTGCACCGGCATATAACTTCGATTTGTAAACATCTCCGGAATCAAGTCCCGCTTCCGATGGTTTAGCCAAAATATAATCCTTGTTATCTTTTTCTTCATTCCAGTAACGGTAAAAAGTTGGACCTGCAATAAAGCTGAGCTTATCGAAATATCTTTTACGCAATAAAAACTCTCCTTGGATTTCTTTATAACGCACCCTGTAAAAACTGATCGGCTTAGTAGGATCAAGTTTGGTAGTGTTACCAAACCCATAGAAGTTATTAAGTACCGGGTTGGTGATACCAGCATTGATCAGGAAATCTGTTTTACCGAGTGCATGGATCAATTCTCCATTATACTTTATCTGGAAGGCTTTCCTGGAAACAGCAAACAATGCTATTAATTTATGAGAACTCGCATACGGCACCTTACGGAAACCATAGTTGATGAGGTTAAATCCTGTACCTAACAAAAATCCATCATCAGCATTGCTACCCGCAAGAATACGCGGAAAGCGTTTGACAGGATAGTTGAAGTTATTCAGTTGATAATCGAAAGCGCGTGGATTATCCTCATAGACCTTCACTGTTCTGCGCGACCGCTCGAGATAATTTTTTTCAGTAGTATTATCGTACACAAATGTTTTGATAGGACTTTTGATCAGGACGGTATCATTTCCTTTACCGCCAATAATGCGAAAACTTATAGAAGAATGCAAGCCGCTATCCAGCTGAAACTTATCATCTCCGTTGAAACCATACATCCTGACTTCTCTTGTAACATGCGGATCAAATACGCGTTGATACATGACAAAACTGGTATCGGCCTTTTTTCTCAATGAATAAACAACGAGTTTGATAGAATCGCCATTACTTTTTGATATCCGGAAGTATTCGCTTTCATTACTGCCAAGCACATTTACGTCGTGGGAAATGAATTTGTAATATTTCAATGATTCTTTGGCGAGAATATTTTTTCGGGCAATCAGTTTGTCTGTAATCACTTTTCCATTGATCG
>JBDTPD010000058.1:0-11983 GCA_039932855.1 Chitinophagaceae bacterium
CAAACCAAATATCGGACAGGTCTATTATCTATATCAACGTAATGATAATAGTCATATGCTCTCACTCGTTTCTCCAAAGGAATGGGGTCCTAATGGTCCTTTCAAAAAATTCATCGCCGGAGTGAAGTTGCTGGCTGATCATACGTGGATGGAGTTGTAATGTAGAATTCAGAGTTAGGAATTATGAATGTAAGCTGATTATATGCCACACGCAACATTCATAACTCATAATTCATAACTCTTAAATTTGATAAATAGTTCTAATTTTGAAATATCAATTCACTTACAACATAAAACTTACAACTTTCTTTGACTAAGCTCTCCGTAAATATTAACAAGATCGCGACGCTGCGCAACTCGCGTGGTGGTAATAATCCTGATGTGGTAAAGACAGCGATAGACGTACAGCGTTTTGGTGCAGATGGAGTAACTGTGCACCCTCGTCCCGATGAACGTCACATACGTTATAATGATGTAAGAGAAATCAAGAAGATCATCGAAACAGAATTCAATATTGAAGGAAACTGTACCGAACAAAAATTTGTTGACCTGGTATTGGAAACAAAGCCTGAACAAGTAACATTAGTACCGGATGGGTTGGGTCAATTGACTTCTGATCACGGTTGGGATACTATTAAGAACCAGGATTATTTACGCAATATCATTGGTGTATTTAAAAAAGAAGGTATCCGCGTTTCTCTGTTCGTTGATCCGGTTGTAGAAATGGTGGAAGGTGCTGCACTCACAGGCACTGACCGTATAGAGTTATATACCGAAGCATATGCCCGTCAATATGAAAAAGGAAACCGGCAGCAGGCGATCGTTCCTTATGTAGCAGCTGCAAAAAAAGCAAAAGAACTCGGTCTTGGTCTGAATGCCGGCCACGACCTTGACATGAATAATCTCAAATTCTTCAAACAAAATATTCCCTGGCTCGATGAAGTAAGCATCGGTCACGCCCTCATTTGTGATGCCATCTACCTCGGTCTTGAAAATGCTGTTCAGCTGTACAAACGACAGCTTGCATGAGTTACGGGTATGTTAAAAGTTGAATGTTGAATAATGCATCATTCTTAAGTAAGCACAAAGCAGAACACGGATGACACAGATATAAGGGGATTTACACGGATTAATTATGAGAATTTATTCTTCAGAATAGCCCTTAGCTCGCGGTTCCAATCATTGGGTCGAATAAAAATTATTGCTAGCTTATTAATCACTACAGCAATCAAGGGAGTGCTGACTGCCGACTGAAAGACTGTCCATTGCCCACTGCCAACTGCCGACTTTTCCTTACATTCGTATCATAATTATGAAAGCAATACTCTTAACCATCACCGCTTTTTTCTGCGTCGCTATTTTGCATGCACAAAATCCTGCCAGCAGAACTGTGCGCCTGATGAATCCTGATATGCAACCACTATTCATTTTGAATGATAGTATAATTAGTAACAGTGATTTACAATCGCTGAATCCTGATAAGATTGCATCAATAGATGTGTTGAAAGATAGCAGCGCTATTGCTGTATACGGTGAAAGAGCCAGGAATGGTGTGGTGATCATTCATACAAAACGCAAGTTTACTTACCTGAATGTTGAAGAAGCTCTTGATTCTTTTCATATCAGCGGGGACAATAGAAAATTGAAGATCTGTATTGACAATATACTGGTACAAAATCCTGATAAGATCTTAACTGACAAATCGGATATCATCAAAATAGAGGTCATCACCGATAATTACTGGAAATCTCCCACTGAAGCCGGACCGGTAGACACTTACATTAATATAGTCACAAAGAAGCCGATTAAGATTACTCCTTAGTACAAGCTATTAGCTGTTAGTTATTAGCTTTTAGCACTTCAGCCTGATCATTCTAATAGCTAACACCTATTAGCTATTGACTTTTTTACCAAATATTCAACATATCAGTCAAAACAGCTGTTATAAAAGCAGTAATTTCAGGGCGCGGTTTAACCAACTGGAATTATAGACTAATGAATAAAGAATTTTACCAGCACATTTTTGATAAACAACGGATGATGGAAGCAGTTCCTTCCAATGAGATCATTGCTTCGTGGGCATTGGAACTGATCCATATTTTATACCCTGAAAAAGCCGAGTATCTTTCCAGGTCTGTTGAAGAAATGGAAGAACGTTTTGACACATTGGAAAAACAACTCGCGCGGATATTGAATGCAACAAAAGCCTGCGTGCGGACGGGTAACAAAGAAAAATCAACGCTCTTCTTCCAGGCCATTCCTGAAATCTATCGCATACTGAATACAGATATCGATGCCATCTTTACGGGAGACCCCGCTGCGATAAGTAAGTTTGAAGTGATCAGGGCTTACCCTGGTTTCTATGCTATTTGTTTTTATAGAATAGCCAACAGGTTACAACTTCTCGATATTCCATTACTTCCCCGCATTCTTACAGAGTATGCACATTCTAAAACCGGAATAGATATTCATCCCGGCGCTACTATTGGAGAATATTTCTGTATTGATCATGGCACAGGTGCTGTCATTGGAGAAACAAGCAACATCGGTGATCATGTAAAAATATACCAGGGTGTTACATTGGGTGCGCTTAGTGTAGATAAGAGTATGTCATTTGTTAAACGTCATCCAACGGTAGAGGACCATGCAATTATTTATTCCGGCGCAACTATACTTGGTGGAGATACTGTTATCGGTCATCATAGTATTATTGGTGGAAATGTATGGCTCACGCAAAGTGTACCTCCCTACTCCACTGTTTATCATCGTGCAGATAACGAAGTTGTAGAACAATCAAAATTATAATCATGGCCACCATCATAGACCTCGTAGGTAATACGCCATTAGTAGAAATAAAGAAACTCAATCCTGTTCCCGGTGTCACTATATATGCAAAACTGGAAGGTGACAATCCCGGTGGTAGTGTAAAAGACCGTCCGGCATTGAACATGATCAGATCAGCTATTGAACGCGGTGAGATCAAAGCCGGTGATAAATTAATTGAAGCAACAAGTGGCAACACTGGTATTGCATTAGCTATGATTGCCCGATTGTATGATTTGGAAATAGAACTGGTCATGCCATCTACTTCCACACGCGAGCGTACACTGACCATGGAAGCTTATGGCGCAAAGGTTACATTGCTGGATAGCATTGAGATCTGTCGTGATTATGCAGATGAAAAAGGTGCGACCGGAGAATTTTTTATTCTCAATCAATTTGCCAATCCTGATAATTACATGGCGCATTATAAAACAACCGGTCCTGAGATCTGGAAAGACACTGATCAAAAGATCACACACTTCGTCAGTTCCATGGGTACTACCGGAACGATCATGGGTTGTTCGCGTTTTTTAAAAGAAAAAAAATCATCTATACAAATAGTAGGATGTCAACCTACCGAAGAATCTTCTATACCCGGCATTCGTCGCTGGCCAAAAGAATATTTACCAAAAATATTTGAACCCGAACGTGTGGACCGCGTGATCGATGTATCACAGGAAGAAGCCACACAAATGACACGTCAACTCGCAAAATCAGAAGGCATCTTTGCCGGCATGAGTAGTGGTGGCGCCGCCTCAGCAGCTATTCGCCTCGCAAAAGAAATTAAAAATGGAGTGATTGTGTTTATCGTATGTGATAGAGGGGATCGGTATTTGAGCAGTAGCCTGTTCGGATAATAAGAATGTAGAATTATGAGTTATGAATTATGAATGTGATGTAGTAATCCATTCATAATTCATAACTCATAATTCTACATTTTATTGAACTCTGGCAATTGCTGCATAACGTCCAATCTCCCATTCTCCTTAGCCCATCCATAACTCAACGCTCCATTGGTAATAATAAGAAAAACGGTGGGCACCGAAATATGATAGCGGAGTAATTGATGTAATACTTTTTCATCCATCGTTACGGAAGGCGCTTTACATTCGATCATCATCCAGGGTTGGTGATGGGTGTCGTACACTAATATATCGAAGCGCTTTTTTAATTCTCCCAGCATGATGCTTTTCTCCATCGCAATCAGTGCCGGCGGATAATTCTTAACCTGTACCAGGTATTGAATAAAATTCTGTCGCACCCATTCTTCCGGAGTGAGTAATAACCATTTTTTCCGCAATGGATCGAAGATGAGTTGCTTGTCGCCTTCCTTTTTTAACCGGAAGTTGGGTTCGGGGTAATGTATTACCAGCATCCTTCAAAAGTAAATCATTAAATTGCAGGATTCAACTACAAGCCTCATGAAGACAAAACAAGAAATAGTAGAAAACTGGTTACCCCGTTACACAGGAGAAAAACTGAAAAACTTCGGGCATTATATCCTGCTGACCAACTTCAGTAACTATGTTTACATGTTTGCCGAATGGAACAAGGTTCCTGTTATTGGAGAAGGCAAACCAATGCAATGTGCCACTGCAGAAGATATTACCATTATCAATTTCGGTATGGGCAGTCCTACTGCAGCCACCGTTATGGATCTGCTGAGCGCTATTGAACCCAAAGCTGTTTTGTTTCTCGGTAAATGCGGTGGATTAAAGAGACGCAATAAACTCGGCGATCTTATTCTTCCAATTGCGGCCATACGTGGTGAAGGTACTTCGAATGACTACTTCCCTGCTGAGGTACCCGCACTTCCTGCGTTTGCGCTGCAAAAAGCGGTATCCACTACCATCCGTGATTATGGAGTTGACTACTGGACAGGTACCGTGTATACAACCAACCGTCGTGTATGGGAACATGATGAGCAGTTTAAAGAATACCTGCAAAAAGTAAGGGCTTATGCAATTGATATGGAAACAGCCACCATTTTTACCGTAGGTTTCTATAATAAAATACCAACAGGCGCTTTATTACTCGTAAGTGACCAACCCATGATACCTGAAGGTGTTAAAACTGAAGAAAGTGATAAATCAGTAACGGCCCAATATGTGGAAAATCATCTTAAAATTGGCATCGACTCATTGAAACAACTGATCAATGACGGATTAACGGTACGACATTTGAAGTTTTAAAAGGTAAGAAGGAAATAGCGAGTAGCAAGTAGGCGTGACAACAATCTCTTCCCCACTCGCCACTCACTATTTCCCTCTTGCTGTTTTGCATTTAAAACTATTTGTTATGAAATTCATTTTTCTCTTATCCGCTTTTTCTTTGCTGTCTGTGCCACAGCAGAATTGCAATAATAAAAATCAGAAGAACAACGAGCCGGTAAAATATAAAGGCAGGCTGGAAACAAAAGCGCTTTGTATGAATTACACGCTTACGTTGACAGAAGGTACACTTGATACATCAATGGTTGCGTCCAGCTGGACAGATGAAAATACCGGCAAATCATACAAGAATGCTTTTGCATTAGGAAATCCCTGTAATTTTCCCGCCAGCATACAACAAGGAGATGAATTTTATTTTATGGTAGATACATCGAAACAACAATCTCAATGTATCGTGTGTATGGCCTATTATCCTACTCCGCCAAAAAAGTTATTTATAAAAGTTGTCGATAAATAATGTCAGCACCCCTGTTAAGTATACAAAACCTTTCTGTTGATTTTATAGCTGCTACGGGTGTTACCCATGCATTAAAGAATATATCACTGACCGTCAGCAAAGGTGAGATACTGGCATTGGTCGGCGAATCTGGTTCGGGCAAATCAGTGACATCGCTTTCTATTCTTCAATTATTACCATCGCCACCGGCGCGTTATTCATCAGGCAACATATTATTTTCTGATAATGATAAAGCTCCGATTGATCTCTTACAAAAAGATCATGATGCTCTTCGTCATATACGCGGTGAAAAAATCTCCATGATCTTCCAGGAACCAATGAGTTCGTTGAACCCTGTGCTGACTTGTGGTAACCAGGTAACAGAAGCTATCCGCGCGCATAAAAAAATATCAGCATCATCAGCCAAACAAGAAGCGATCAACTGGTTTACAAAAGTTCAATTACCAAATCCAGAAAAAATATTTCATCGCTATCCGCACGAATTAAGTGGTGGACAAAAACAGCGCGTGATGATCGCGATGGCGATGAGTTGCCAGCCTTCTTTATTGATCTGTGATGAACCTACCACCGCATTGGATGTAACGGTACAAAAGAAAGTATTGCAACTCATCAAAGAACTGCAGCAGGAATCTGGAATGGGTGTCATCTTTATCACGCACGATCTTGGCGTGGTAGCTGAAATCGCCGATCGTGTTGCCGTCATGTATCAAGGAGAGGTCGTGGAGATGAATACCGTTTCAGGTATTTTTAAAAACCCTCAACATCCCTATACGAAAGGCTTACTCGCCTGCCGGCCCGTTAATCACCAGCGTGGTGAGCGATTGCCTGTTGTCAGTGACTTTTTCAGTCAGCAGTTGGCAGTAGGCAGTTCTCAGTCGACAGTCGGCAGTCGGCAGTCCGAAGTCTCTGCTGATGGAAACATTACTAATAGCAAAAGCAATTCACAATCGAAAGACAGTCGACTGCCGACTGTCGACTGCCGACTGCCGACTTCTCTACTCAAGGTCGACCATCTATCAGTCTGGTTTCCGGCGCAGAAGACATTGTTTGGAAAACCGAAGCAGTTTATAAAAGCGGTGGATGATGTGAGCTTTGAAGTGTACGAAGGAGAAACATTGGGATTGGTAGGTGAAAGCGGTTGTGGTAAAACGACACTGGGCAGAACCTTGCTGCGTTTGATAGAACCGACGAGCGGAAAGATATTTTACCGTAAAGATGATCTGACGGCTATTAATAAAAATGATTTGAGAAAATGGCGAAAATCGATGCAGATCGTTTTCCAGGATCCTTATTCTTCACTCAATCCAAGAATCAGGATTGGTGACGCTATTGCGGAGCCATTGAAAGTTCATGGGATCTTATCAACTGATAAGGAAAGAAAAGACAAAGTGATTGAGTTATTAGAGAAAGTAAGCCTGCAATCCTTTCATTATAATCGCTACCCACACGAATTTTCCGGTGGTCAGCGGCAACGTATTGTGATCGCACGCGCGTTGGCATTGAATCCATCATTTATTATCTGTGATGAATCGGTAGCAGCGCTTGATGTAAGTGTGCAGGCGCAGGTGCTGAATCTGCTGAATGACTTGAAAAAAGAATTTGGCTTCACCGTGGTGTTTATTTCTCACGACCTGTCTGTAGTGCGCTATATCAGTGACCGCATCATGGTCATGAATAAAGGTAAGATCGAAGAAACAGGCAATGCTGATGACATTTATTTCAATTCAACATCGCCTTATACACAACAATTAATCGCTTCTATTCCCCGCGGTATCGTTGTTTAGTTATTATCATCGTCTTGTGCTGTTTGCTGCCCCTGCGCTTCATCATCATATGTTTCTCTATCTTCTCTTGAATAAAATTCCTTACCGCTCTTTCTGTGCGAGTATAATAATTTCTTTAATTGTTTTGATAACTGCGGCCCGGCAGGTTTGTCATCATTAAACTTTGCCGTAGAGAAAGCAGTGAAATCATACAACTGATTTTCTTCATAACCTTCTGCACTAAAATTTTCATCATCAAAATCAGGCGTATCATCCAAATCTTCAAACTCAAATTGTCCATTTTGAGGTATTAATCCTACCGTAGCCAGCTTCCAGCCTGTATCATCTTTTTTTGTTTTATACTTAAAGAAATAAACAGAACCCTTCTTATATTTTACTGTTGCAGGCAGACTATCGATAAATACTACTGAATCCGGTGCACCATAAGATTTACCTTCCAGCAATTTACTTTTTGCTAAAGCAATGCGATCATAAAATTTAGCCGGGAATTTTGCACTCTTACCTGCATCTCCTAAATCACTATATAATTCATACCGGTAATCATCCAGGCCTGCGAAATAATTCAGCATGGAATCAGGGTAAGGTCTGTCATGACGCATCAGCAACATGAACGTAGAATATTTTAATCGCTTATCAGTCGAATTCAGCATTTGATTAATCACCGGCTGTACATTCGGCTTGCTATCCCAGAATGGTAACAGCAGTGTAGCATATAGTGCGAGATCCTCGTTGCCATAATCTTTTTCATCATCTGAATCAGTGCTACTGGCATTATCTTCTTTTTCTTTTTCTGCTGCCTCAATTGCTTTCTTTTTTTCAGCAATCGCTTGTTTTTTCAATTCCTGTTTTGCTTCCAGGAAAAATTTGCTGAAATATGTTTCGTAATCTTTTGGTTTTACCAGGTTACTATCCACCATACTACCCAACAACTCCATTATTGGTCTTTTGTAGTCATCCAGGTTCATCAATGGTAATAGCTCCGGTAAAATGGTTCTTGTCAGCGCCAGCGAATCATCCAGGTCATCCATGAAGTTTCCATCATCTACATTATAGCGTTGAAAGGTCATATCCATATAATTACTATTAGTACTGGAACTGGTGATAACCGGGGGTTCATTGGTAACGATATCACGGAATATGCCGTAAGAATAAGCAGTTTGTTGTTTAAGCAATTTTTCCAGCACGGTATATTGTATTTCTACAGTATCTCCTGCTGCATAATACAGATCACGCAGAAAATCAGATGATGCTTTTGTATGAATATCATCCAATTTAGCAATCATTGACTTTTTTGTATCGAGGTATTTCTTTTCGCTCCAGTTGAGTGAAAGAATTGCTTTTTTCACCTGTGGAAGATCGGCCGAATCAAATTTTACAAATGGCATTCCTTTTACTGCGCGCTTATGAATAGTACTATCCGCGCTCATGAAATCAGCAAAGAATACGTTTGTCTTTTTGACAAAAGGACTAGCCGCTGGTTTTAATGTATCGGCTGGTTTGAAACTATCATAAAAAGAACGGACAAAATCACTTGGTGGTGTTAACGTATCCGATTCTGTGATCAAAGAATAGCCAATGCCGTCCTTATAAAATGTTTTGCAGTGTATAATGCGGCTGCTCCCTGTATCTGACACTACTGTTTCCCAACCACGTGTTTTATCGGGCCAGGTATATCTCTTGCGTGAACGGATGATCCATGATGTATCCCCATTTAATGAAAAACTTTTATCGTTTTCCAATTGTGCGCTGTCTTTCAGATACAGGTAAGGCTGCGATCTGTAAAACGTAACATATATTTTTTCTCCGGTAGTATCATTGGAAATAACCTTGCTTCTGAATATACCTCCATTAAGTTTATCTGCTTCTGTTTCATCTGCATCATTGAAGTAATCGTAGCGTGGCATATCGATCTTTTCTTTACCACCACCGGGGAACACAGGTGATTTGACAGAATAGTACAGCGACGTATCACGTCTTTCTTTGGATTCTTTATAAATAAATGGCTTTACTTCAAAAGAATTCAGGAAGCTTTTCATCTGTGGCGTTTCCTGTTTGCCATGAGCGATCAGTGTATAATAATGTGGCCCTTGTATAATAAAACGGGTGACGTATACATTACCAGTTTTATCACTGTACTGAACATCCAAAGCAGGATATCCTTTGCTGGTAGTGAATTGTTTGCCGATCTGTTTATCGATAAATTCAGAAGAAGCAAAACTTTCATTCATCAGGTTGAGATCAAACGTATCTTCTTCAGCAAAATGATAGTTATGAATGTCTGTGCGGATAACTCTGTATTGTGTATGTGCCGCTTTATCTTCTGCGTCATATATCCAGCTACCATCATTTCCGATATATGGATCATGCGGAAAATTGATAGCAAACCCACCATAGGAAGGAGAATATTTTTTCCATGCAGCAGCCGGTGCAACTGTTGTAGAAAATCCTGTTGTTGCAGTCGTTGTTGGCAAATTGAATTCTTTTAACTGGATACTTCCAAAAAACTTCTTCGCCTCCTCACCGTTTTTAACGTAATCACCGGTACCGCCCATTTTAAAAACAATGATCTCAAATGGTGTAACGAAAATATTATAGCGTTGCATATCACCGCGACGTGTCTTGTTGACGATATCAAAACCTTTATACCCGTTTTTTACAATAGGCGTTTTGGTAACAATCTTTCCGGGAATGTTTTCATACAATAAACTATCAACGGTTCTTGATACTTTCTCTGTGCTATGTCCCCACATCCATGCGTTGGTCATGATACGTGTAACCATATAATAACTTCCGTTGGCCATATCAGCATACTGACGTTGATCAAGCGAAGCATCATCACCGAACTTGTAAAATTTTCCGGGAATATCAACTTTATAAATACCATCGTCTGCAGACTGTGCACTGAAGACAACGGGTACTCTTAATTTTTCTACATCATTTTTATGCTGACTATCACGCTCACCCATTTTTACAGGACGAACCTTGTATCCTTTCTGACGAAGGATTTCAATCACTCCCCTGTTGCCGGGTAGATGCGCGGCGCCTACACCAACAAAAAGTGATTGACCTGTTCGAAGGATAGAGTCTATTGAACCTGCCTGTATTTCATTTCTCCGGTAAAGAAATTTTTCATCAAATGCCGAAGAGAAACTATTGTATTTGTTGATTGAATCAAGCCAGTCGAGATTACCTGTACGATAGGCTTCCTGTAATTTGCCGGATGAATAACCATCATCGCCATCATAACTTCTTTCTTTTTTACTTTTATCCTTTGCAGCATCTTTATAGGCTTCTGCCATCAGCTTCATGCTTTCACCATACTTTTCTACACCAGCTACTTTCTTACCCCATTTCTTTCCGCATTGATAGATGTACATGTCGAGATAAGTATCTTCTTCAAAATCGCTGGACTTATTTCCATAGCTGCGATAAAGCAGGTTGTTGATGGTAGAAGGGCTGCTGTAAAGTGTTCGTTCTATTTTTTTATCATATTTATAAAACTTCAGTGTGTTCAGTCGCAAATAATCTTCAGGCAATGGAGTATAGCCACTCATCATTCCGTAAGTGAAGCGTTGATCATTGTCACCAAGATCATATTTGCTCATATCTTCCTGCCATGATTCGGGGTTTGTTTCCAGCGCTACCATATCGGCATTGCGGATACCTACATAAAACGAATCGGCCAGGTGAAAAGCCATTTTACTACTCACGTGCATGGTACCAAAAAGGAAAGATGGTTTCTTTAATCCATTGCCGGTTATCTCCCACAAAAGGCTTGGGTATTTCTTTTTCTTGATGGGTGCCTGGGCATACAAAAGGTATGGACAAAGACAGATGAGGATCAGGAGGGTTCGTTTCATGTAGCCTTATTAAAACTGTTTCAGGTAAAATACAATGTTTGTGTTATACAATGGTAACAAAAAGGGGAAAACCGGATAGCCGGCAAGCACCTGTGTGTTGCAATGTTCGGTTTAACGATCTATTTCGCCGGAGTGAACGGCAAAAGTAAGATGCAGGGATGCTATAAAAAGCATAAAATCAGCCAGCCACGGGGTTTTGGGTGAAAAAATGTTGAAAAGAAAAGAACGTATTTTCCGTTTAAATAGTACCTTCGCCAACTTTATAACCTGTCCGAATGACAGATCCCGGTGCCGTAAGACCGGAGATTGCCTGTCCCGCTTTCATTTGCCTTGGCAAAATTTACATTTCCTGAGCGGGATTTGTTCAACCCTCCCTTGCTTCACCCGGCTGATGTCGCTGGCTTTTCCAATAAACCCACTAAACTCATGAAGCTTTCACAATTTCGCTTTGACCTTCCTCTTAACCTGATCGCACAAAATCCAGCTAAAAAACGTGAAGATGCCCGTATGATGGTTGTCCATCGTCATACTGGCCAGATCGAGAACAAGCACTTCCGCGATATCCTGGAGTATTTCAATGATAAGGACGTGTTTGTTGTTAATAACACCAAAGTTTTTCCTGCCCGTATGTATGGCCGGAAGGAAAAAACAGGTGCTAAGATCGAAGTGTTCCTGTTACGTGAGCTCAACAAGCCAAACCGTCTTTGGGATGTGATTGTTGATCCTGCCCGTAAGATCCGTGTAGGTAACAAACTTTACTTCGGCGACCAGGAAGATCTGGTAGCAGAAGTAATCGACAACACTACCAGCCGTGGCCGTACCATTCGT
>JBDTPD010000059.1:0-11883 GCA_039932855.1 Chitinophagaceae bacterium
GGTGGCAACTCGCATTATACCGACACCTTGAAAAGGATTGATTATTTAAAAGATAAAAATCTTCATTTCATTGGAATGGGCGTTAGTGGTGGCGAACATGGTGCACGTACGGGCCCAAGCATTATGCCTGGTGGCGATGTGCAAGCATGGAGCCAGCTGAAGTCGATCCTGGAGGCTATTTCTGCTAAAGTCAATAATGAACCATGCGTAGCCTATATGGGTAAAAATGCAGCGGGACATTATGTGAAAATGGTACATAATGGTATTGAATATGCCATCATGCAACTCATCAGTGAAGTATATGATGTATTGAAAAGACATCTCGGACTTTCCAATGATGAGCTTCATACTCTTTTTAAAAAATGGAATGAAGGAGAGTTGCAATCATTTTTAATAGAAATAACAGCCGACATCTTTGCAAAAGATGATCCTGATACAAAAGAACGTCTCGTTGATAAGATACTTGATAAAGCTGGTGCAAAAGGTACTGGCAAATGGACATCGCAGGATGCAATGGATCTCGGTATGCCTGTACCAGTAATCGATATGGCCGTGATCATGCGATCAATCTCTGCAGTGAAAGATGAAAGAACAGCGGCAGCAGCTTTATACAAACCTGTAGTGAAAGTAGTAAGCACTGACAAAGAAAAGATCATTACCCAATTGCATGACGCCTTATATGGAGCTACTATCCTTTGCTATGCGCAAGGCCTGGCGATGTTATACAAAGCATCTACCGATCTGCAAATGGATATACCGATGAAAGATGTTGTAAAAATCTGGCGCGGTGGTTGTATCATCCGTTCATCGTTATTAGAAATATTCGCTACTGCGTATTCAGCCAAACAAATTCCTTCCAACATTTTATTAAATAAAAAAGTAGCTGCATTATTAAAGAAGAAATCAGGCAATCTTCGCAAAGCAGGAAAGCTGGCTATCACAGCTAAAATTCCCGCGGCAGCATTACTGAGTTCTATTTCATATCTCGATGCATACAGCACAGAACAACTTCCTGTGAACCTGATACAGGCTCAGCGTGACTACTTTGGCGCACACACATATCAGCGCATTGATAAAGAAGGAACTTTCCATACTGAATGGCAAGAGTAAGTACGAAGTAAGAATTATGAAATACGATCGTAGCATAATAAAAATATTTAACAGAATTTCTGATCAATGAAAGAGAAAAAAAACACGAACCCCACACTGCTATTCATCTTTGGTGGCAGTGGTGATCTGACCAACCGTAAACTCATCCCTGCTCTTTATAATTTATATATCGACAATTACCTGCCGGAAAAATTCTTTATCATCGGCGTGGGTCGTACTCCTTTCCCCAGCCAGGAAGAGTATAGAAAAAAACTACTCGAAGGTGTACAGGAATTTTCCCGTCGCAAAGGTGAAACGAATGGTGAATGGAAAACTTTTTCCGAAAACATTCTCTATTTTGAAAAGGACCTGATGGCAGATAGCACCTATAACGAGATCATTGGCTGGATCGGCGACAAGGCGAAAGAATGGAACGCGAAGCCTACTGTTATTTTTTACTTGGCCGTGGCGCCACAACTTGCTCCTACTATCGCACAAAAATTGGCTGAGAAAAATATTTGTACCGATAAAGATGCTACACGCCTGGTTTTTGAAAAACCATTCGGACATAATCTGCAAAGCGCCCATGAACTGAATAAGTTATTATCCGGCCTGTTTGATGAAAAACAAATTTTCCGTATCGATCATTATCTCGGAAAAGAAACAGTGCAGAATATATTGGCATTCCGTTTTGCCAATGCTTTATTTGAACCGGTTTGGAACAGTAACTATATTGAACACGTACAGATCACCGCAGCAGAAACAGTAGGTGTAGAAGATCGTGGTAGCTATTATGAACAGGCAGGTGCATTAAGAGATATGGTACAGAATCATATCCTGCAACTTCTTTGCATGGTAGCCATGGAAGCACCAACTTCTTTTGATGCTGACGAAATAAGAAATAAAAAAGTAGATGTATTAAATGCGATCCGTCGTTTTGCTCCGGATGATGTACATAATCAAACTGCCCGCGGACAATATGGAGCAGGCTGGATGAAAGGCAAAGAAGTACCCGCTTATCGTGGCGAAAAAAATGTAAACCCACAATCAGCAGTCGATACATTTGTCGCTGCTAAGTTTTATGTTGATAACTGGCGCTGGCAAAATGTACCGTTCTATGTACGTACTGGTAAGCATTTATATGAAAAAACAACTTTGATCACCGTACAATTTAAAGATGCGCCTCATTATGCTTTTCCTAAAGAAGCAGCAGAAACATGGCGGCCAAATAAACTGATCTTTAGTATTCAACCACAAAGTGATATTCGTATCCGCTTCCAGGCCAAACATCCCGGGCCCAGTATGTCGCTCGATCCGGTAGAGATGGTGTTCAACTATGCCGATGCATATGATGGACAGGAACCGGAAGCATACGAAACATTGCTGGAAGATGTCATAGAAGGAAATCCTACCTTATTTATGCGTGCCGACCAGGTAGAAGCAGCCTGGCAGGTAATAACGCCGATATTAGAAACATGGGAGAAACGTCAACCGATTGACTTTCCTAATTATGCTCCCGGTAGCTGGGGCCCTGAAGATGCTGAAGCATTGATTGCAAAAGATGGACACCATTGGGTAACATTGGCAGCGAAGACGAACGATAAATGACACTTGGCCAATATGAAATAAAGCATCTATGAAATTACAAGTCTGCGATGACATCGAAGAACTAAGCCTCTATGCCGCCGGTTGGATGATTGAATACATCAACGATGTATTATCAAAGCGTGATCGCTTCACGATTGCATTGTCTGGTGGTAACACCCCAAAAAAATTATTCAAATTGCTATCAGTTCCTGCATACAGTAAACAGATTGATTGGAAATCGCTACATGTATTCTGGGGCGATGAACGTGTTGTTCCTTTCAGCGACGATCGCAACAATGCAAAAATGGCCTTTGATGAGTTGCTTTCTAAAGTAGATGTTCCTGCTGATCAGATTCATATCATGCAAACATCGATCGATCCGCAGGATGCTGCCGAAAAATATGAACAGGTGCTGCATGATTATTTTGACAAACAACTATACACTTTTGATTTAGTAATGCTTGGTCTTGGCGATAATGCACACACGCTCTCTTTATTTCCCAACCATGATGATATTATTTTTGAAAAAAATAAATGGGTAAAAGCGTTTCGTTTAGAAGAACAGGATATAAGTCGAATTACATTAACAGCGCCGGTAGTGAATGGTGCCGGAAGAGTAGCTTATCTTATCAGTGGTGCAGATAAAGCGGTTGCTATGAAAAATGTTATTTCAGGCAAACATGACCCCTCTCTCTATCCGGCACAAGTCATTCAGCCATTGAATGGAGAATTATATTGGTTGACAGATAAAGCTGCGGCTTCAGGTATCCAACATGTTACCAGATGAGTGCGGAAGCCAACCGATTGTCTCTTTACAACGTCATTAACTATATCAATCGCTATTTTCATTTATGATTTTTAAGAATCAACTGATTACCACTTTTGTACTGGCCCTGCTGACTATCGGAGGTATTGCTGCTATGAAAGCGCCGGCTGATGGTCATAAAAATTTAAAAATATTACCGGCTGATATCAGTGATCAGAAACTGGATAGCATCATGGAGTCTTATTCCAAAGCGTTGGGAGTAAACTGCGGATTCTGTCATGCTGCTTATAAAGATTCTCCTGATAGTCTCGACTTTGCTTCTGATGCCCTTCCAATGAAAGAGAATGCGCGTGACATGATGAAGATGACTACCACTATCAATAAAACTTATTTTTATTTTGATAAAACAAAGAAGCCTGAAGATCTCACTGTTGTCCGCTGCATGACTTGTCATCATGGTGTTGCTTATCCTGTCGAAGAGCAATAAAGCGCTCATACTTCTGTTATTAACATAGAAAAAAGCTGAAATCGTATCATACCAGACAATCAGCATAAAAACACTCGGAGAGAGTTCCAGTAGAATTACGTAATAGCCGCTAGGTTTTACTGAATTTTAGGATAAACCATTAAAATCAAGCACTATGTGCGAGTATCCGTCGTTAGATTTACATGATGATTTGAGATTGAGAGATTAGCCAGACGACTCCTTATCCTAAAGAAAAACTTTGACCGTATGACTTTGCTAAATTGGATGGGTCTTATTTCGACGATTGTACTTTTTATACCCATCGCCCTTCTTCTTATTTGCGGACTTGCCTGGTACCGAAGTTTACCTGCTCTCTTATTCTATTACCTTTTCGTATTTGCATATAATCTTATCACACTTAGTTACGGAATGGGAAGCAATGAGGCAGTTCCCCTTTATTACAGGATCGGCAACCATCTGTTGGAAGTTCCGGCCATGCTACTATTCTTCACTTATTTCAGCACTACTGTATCATTCCGCAAAAACCTGATCTCTGCCACACTTATTTTCATGGTCTTCGAAGTCGTGATCGTAGCCGTATATGGTTTCACTGGCAAAGCGATCACGATCATCAGAGCTCCCGGATTGTTGATGATACTGGCACTTTCAGGCCTATTCTTCTTTCACCAGGTTAAGATTGCCGTTATCTATCACAAGGCTATCGGTAAAGCGATCATGATCGCTTCACTATTGTTTGCCTATGCCGGCTATACGTTTGTATATATCGTTGAATCTATTTTCTCGAATGCTTATAACAAAGACGCTTATCTCATCTATTGCCTGGTAACCATCGTTACATCGATTCCAATGGCAGTAGGAATTATGTTTGAAAGAAAAAGGGTACAACAACTTTCAGAGTTGCAGGTAACCCGTGAGGAATTAAAAAAGATCTATGGTGAAAGCGGAACAGAAACCTCTATCCCTTTCGGTACAGTCGCCCTCAATTACGATAAAGATCAATGGAACTAATGAAAAATGAAATGTAAAATCCAGAATATAAAATGTAAAAGTGGACCAGTCTTAGGGATGGCCCACTTTTACATTTTATATTCTGGATTTTACATTTATATCAAAAGATATACTTGCCTTCAGCAATCATCTTATCAGCAATTCTTCTTCTGGCGTCTTTTGAATTGAATGGTTCCGCTTTTGTAAAGCGTTTCAATCCCATCAGGATCATTCGTTGTTCATCGCCATCAGCAAAAGAGTTGATCGCATCTTTACCAGACTTATTTACTTTATCAGCTGCGTCGTACAGGTAAGTGCGCATGATATCCTGGTGCACCTGTGTAGCCGCATCACCATCTTTCTCCGTCATTTTCATAACACGCAGCAATACGCTTTCTGCATTGAAGGTTTCGATAGCCATATCAGCAATGTTCATCAGCACTTCCTGTTCCGTATCGATCTTCGCCATTAGTTTTTGTACAGCAGCTCCAGCTGTTATTAAAATCGCTTTCTTCAGATTAGCGACCAGTTTTTTGTCCTTTGCAAAAGGCGCCTCATCTTCCGCTCCAAAATCAGGTATGCTCATCAATTCTTTCTGCACGTTCATCGCAGGCCCCATCAGATCCAATCTTCCCTGCATCGCTCTTTTCAATGTCATATCCAATGTCAGCAACCGGTTGATCTCATTTGTTCCTTCATAGATCCGGTTGATGCGGCTATCGCGATACGCTCTTGAAATATTGTATTCTGCACTGAATCCATTACCGCCATGCACCTGCACACCTTCATCCACTACAAAATCCAATACTTCACTTCCAAACACTTTCAGCATCGCACATTCGATCGCATATTCTTCCGCACCACCCAACAATGCTTCATTCTCTGGTTTACCTGACGCAAGCAATTCATGTTCCTTATCATCGATCCATTTAGCGGTACGATACAATGATGATTCCCCAACAAAAATCCTGATAGCCATTTCCGCCAGTTTATGCTTGATAGCACCAAAGTTGGAAATAGGTTGTTTGAATTGCTCTCTTGTTTTTGCATAGCGAACTGTATCAGTCAGTGCTCTTCTTGCTCCACCCACTGCAGCAGCACAAAGTTTCAATCTTCCGATATTTAAAATATTAAAGGCGATGCGGTGTCCTTTACCAATTTCTCCCAATACATTTTCCACCGGCACCTTTGCATCCTGGAAATATAATTGTACAGTGGAAGATCCTTTGATGCCCATCTTGTGTTCTTCCGGACCTTGCGTAAATCCTTCTGTTCCTCTTTCTACGATAAATGCACTGAATTTATCTCCGTCTACTTTTGCAAACACTGTATACACCTGCGCAAAACCTCCATTGGTGATCCAGCACTTCTGACCATTCAGTAAATAATATTTTCCATCATCGCTGAGCTTAGCGGTTGTTCTTGCACCCAATGCATCGCTACCACTGTTAGGTTCAGTCAATCCATATGCACCAGCCCATTCGCCGGTAATAAGTTTGGGAATATATTTTTGTTTTTGTTCCGGTGTACCAAAATATAAGATCGGTAATGTACCAATACCAGTATGTGCTGCAATAGCAACAGAGAATGAATGACCGGCTCCGAGATATTCATTTACTACAGTAGAGGTAACAAAATCTTTTCCCAACCCACCATATTCTTCCGGAAACGAAACAGCCAGCAAACCTTGTTCACCCGCTTTACGCACCAGTGATTTCATCAATCCCTGTTCCATATTATCGATCCTGTCGAGAATAGGATATACTTCTGCATCGAGAAACTGGTCGCACATATCACGGACCATTTTCTCTTCTTCAGTAAAATCTTCCGCTGTATAAATATCTTCTGGGAAAGATTCTTTCACCAGCCATTCTCCACCTTTCAATACACGTTTTGTTTCTGTTGCGGTGCTCATGGTATAAAAAGTTTAAAGGTTTAAGAGTTAAAGGGTTCATCCTAACAGCTAATAGCTAACAATTAATCGTTATTTTAAATTATCGTACACTATCTGCAATACTTCCTTACATACATCAATCCTATCGGGGGGTACTGTTTTCAGCGCTTCATTTAATGTTTCATCTGCGATCTGCATTGTTTCTTCTTCAAGCTTCTGTGCCTGTTTGGTGAGATAGATCAGGTTAATACGCCGGTCATTATCTGATGCTACGCGTTTAACAAGATTTAGTTTTTCAAGATTATCAACCAGGCGGGTAATGCTTGGCTTATCGCGAAAGGTAGCGTTGCACAATTGCTGTTGACTACGGCCATCTTCTTTCCAGAGATGATATAATACGCTCCATTGCTCGATGGTAATATTCAACCCCGCACTGTTGAATCGCTTTTGTAAGCGCCGGGCTATGGCCGTCGATGCCTTACCAGTAATAAAGCTATAAAGCTCGCCTTTTTTAAAATGGTTGTTTGGCATATAGTTGTTTGTGCAACTATCCAAAATTAATATTAAATTTGATCTGGTCAAATATTTTTTTGCTAAACCTTTGTGGTTTTTTACAAATGAAAAAAGGCGTTTTATCATATAAAAGATCATCCGTTGGTTACTACCGTTTTGGCCACGGCCCAAAGCTGGCGATCTGTTTTCACGGCTACGGCGAGGATGCCCTGATGTACGCTTTTATGGAGAAGTATGCGGGTGATTACACTTTTTATTCAATGGATCTGCCTTTTCATGGCCATACCGTATGGAATGAGGGGTTGAATTTTACCCATACTGATCTGCAACAAATCATTCATGATATACTGCTGGAGAATAACATCGCTTTAAACGCAGATACCATTGCGGGTATAAAAAAATTATCACTGATCGGGTTCAGTCTTGGCGGTCGTGTAGCACTTAGTCTTTACCAGGCATGGCCCGACTCTATAGAAAAAATAATATTGCTGGCACCCGATGGCCTCACCGTAAATTTCTGGTACTGGCTGGCCACGCGCACATGGCCGGGTAATAAGCTTTTCGCTTTTACCATGAAACATCCCGGTTGGTTCATGGGATTTTTAAAGTTGCTGAACAAAACCGGAATGGTCAACGCGAGTGTTATAAAGTTTGTCAACTATTATATAGGAAATGAAGATGCCCGCTTAAAATTATACCAGCGATGGACAACGCTGAGAAGATTAAAGCCAAGCCTGAAGCGCATTAAAGCATGTATTACAAGACTGCGTACGCCGGTAAGATTGATCTATGGCAAATTCGATCGTATCATTTTACCCGTCAGAGGTGAAGCATTTGTAAAAGACATAGAAAATTTTGCTGAGTTAAGAGTAATAGATTCGGGTCACCAGGTGTTAAATGAAAAACATGCAGCAGAAATAGTTGAAAGTTTAAGGGTATAAGAATTAGATTTACAGCCAATGATCCTGCTTTATTTTGTCATAGCGCTTTTCGTTTTCTATAGCCTGCTCATTCTTTATTATTGGCAAAACTGGAAATCAATTCCGTCTTACAGTGTTCCTCCTCAATTTTCTTTTATTAAAATATCAGTGATCATTCCGGCGAGGAATGAAGAAAAAAATATTGGCTCCCTGTTATCTGCATTAGAAAAGCAGATTTATCCAAAGGAATACCTGGAAGTGATCGTTGTCGATGATCATTCGGAAGACAATACAGCAGCGATCGTAAAGCAATACAGTTGGGTAAAATTGATTTCGCTACAGGATGATCATATTAATTCTTATAAGAAAAAAGCAATTGAAACAGGCATTGCTGTTGCAGCAGGCGAACTAATTGTTACCACTGATGCCGATTGTATTCCGGCAAGAGAATGGTTACCGGCCATTGCAGCTTTTAAAGAAAAAAATAAATCTGTTTTTATAGCTGCTCCGGTTAATCTTATTGGAGAAAAGAGCAGTTCTGTATTATCTTTTTTTCAGCAACTGGATTTTATGGTGCTTCAGGGTATTACCGGGGCTTCGGTTTACAAGAATATTCATTCCATGTGTAATGGCGCTAACCTTGCTTATGAACGGAAGATTTTTTATGAAGTAAATGGATTTACTGGTATAGATAATATTGCTTCCGGCGACGACATGTTGTTGATGCATAAAATATGGAAGCAATACCCTGATCGTGTTCATTACCTGAAATCGCCGGATGCAATCGTTACAACCCATACAGAGAAAACATGGTCATCATTTTTTAATCAACGTATTCGCTGGGCAAGTAAAGCTGCCAGTTATGATGATAAACGGATCATTGCGGTGTTGTTACTCGTATATCTGTTCAATCTTAGTTTTTTAGGATTGCTTATTGCTGGCTTCTGGTCATCTTTTTATTGGATGTGGCTGTTAGGATTATGGGTAGCTAAAACAATTATTGAATTCCCCTTTGTATACAATCTCGCAGGATTCTTTGGTAAAAGAAATTTATTACCCTGGTTCCTTTTCTTTCAACCCATCCATATTCTGTACACGATCATATCCGGCCTGTTTGGACAGTTTGGAAAATATGAATGGAAGGGGAGGAAGGTTGCATGATTTGGCCAATGACTGACTTTAAAAAATTATGAGTTAAGAACTATGAATGAGTAGCCTCAAATTCATAATTCTTAACTCATAATTCTAATTTCAAGTATCTTTCCTCCATGGGTGATGACCAACTCTCCATTCAGCACGCAACCTGGAAACGACTTAAAAAAAACAAGGGCGCAATCTTTGGATTAGCGGTGATTATTCTGTCTATCATCGTCGCTGTGTTTGGCTATTTTATCGCTGCTGACTCTTCTCCCTATGCCAATAGAATTATTTTAGAAATCGGCAGTAGCAAACCCGGATTTACTCAAAAATTTATTGTCGAGAAAAAAGATAACCAACCGGCACATACTGGTTTTTTCAAACAATTGGTCTCAGGCAAAGAAGATAACTATCATTATATCCCTATCACCAACTATCATGAACAGGGAGATAGCATTATCGCGGAAAGATATATCGACGAGGGTCTTTCTGAAAGACAGGCATTTCATAAGAGTCAATTAGCAACTCAACCTGTAAAACAATCGCGCTTTATATTAGGCACTGATAAATTTGGTCGTGATATCCTCAGTCGTATTATCATTGGTACAAGAATCAGTCTAAGTGTGGGATTGATTACCGTTCTCATTTCGTTATCCATCGGATTAATTCTTGGTTCACTCGCCGGCTATTTTCGTGGTCGTATCGATGCTGTCATTCTTTGGTTGATCAATGTGATCTGGAGTATTCCCACGCTATTACTTGTATTCGCTATTACGTTGGCATTAGGCAAAGGTTTCTGGCAAGTATTCATTGCTGTTGGATTAACGATGTGGGTAAATGTAGCCAGACTTGTACGCGGACAGGTATTAGCTGCGCGTGAACTGGAATATGTGGAAGCTGCAAAAGCATTAGGGTTTTCTAATGCAAGAATTATAGTCCGTCATATCTGGCCAAATATTATGGGGCCAGTGATGGTGATTGCTGCATCCAATTTTGCGTCTGCAATTATTATCGAAGCTGGCTTAAGTTTTTTAGGAATTGGCGTACAGGCACCGCAACCAAGCTGGGGTCTGATGATCAAAGAGAATTACAATTTCATCATTACTCAAAATCCTATGCTGGCTCTAGCCCCTGGATTTGCGATTATGTTATTGGTACTGGCTTTTAATTTATTGGGAAATGGATTGAGAGATGCGTTGAATGTGAGAGGGAAGATATAGGAGGAGTTGAAGGGTTTAAGGGTTGAAAAGTTGAATGGAAGCTAACTCTTATTTAAATTTTCTCAAATTCCGTTCAGACTTTTTATCAATTACAACGAGCATCGATAAACACAAAAAGAATAGACTTCCAATTTTATCCGTCTCGATCAGGTCACTTAGAAAATTTACGGTGAGAATCATAATGATTATGACGCCGGTTGTCATCGCTATTTTTTTATAAAATATATCATTGATGCGATGATAAAGATGCTGCGAATAATACAACATAGCTCCTGCTAATAATAAGAATAATATTAGTCCGGGTATACCCTGCTCAATAGTGACGAGCAGGAAGTAATTATGAACAGTAGAATGTTCGCCGTTATTACTTACCCATGTCTTGAAAGCCGGTATGGCATACGGACGATAATTGTTATAAAATGAATTAGGTCCATACCCAGTGAGCCAATTATCTTTTATCATTCTTACGCCCGCTATCCAACGATAAAAACGTTCGGCTGTCGACACATCTTTGAATTGATAGGTAGCCGTTAAATGCTCACCAAAATCTTTGTGCCAGATGGTAGTTTTATAATCATGTGCAAATTGCAAATAGCGATCATTGCTTTTTATCCAGAATAAAGAGCCAATTAAAAAAATAATGATGAGGGCATAGGAGAGAACAAGTAATCTTTTTTTGATCAGCCATACTGTCAATAGACCCGTTAGTAACGCGAGCCAGGCGCCGCGTGCAAAGGAAAGAATAAGCGCTGCCAGTAAAATCAATAAGACGATGAATGATAGTCTTTTTATAGCGCCGGGCTTTACTGAATACCAATACATGCAAACAACAGGTATCAGGCAGACAAGCATGGCTGAATAATTCACGTGGTTACGGAAGAATGGATACAGCGCCTTATTGATAGTGGCAAACGTATAACCATATTCATAATGCCTGACCATAGTGATGATAGTAACGATTATCATTGCTATGGTCAGCGCCATGATCGCCTTGCTAATCATCTTTTTTTCCCGGAAAAGAATCAGTGGTGCCAGTATAAATGCGCCGGCGTACCAACTTTTAGCCAATAAGAATTTAAAAGAAAGAAGAAATTCTGTTGAAAAGATTGCACTTAGTAACGACCATGCAAAACTGATGATCAGCAAAACAATCAGCGGGTGTCCGATCATTTTTTTTGATAAAACAAGAGGCTTATAAATCCAGTAGCAAAAAAATAAACCTGCCGTAAAGATCATTAAGAACTCATCAGGCAGATCTGTACCTAATGTATCAGTTATTTGAT
>JBDTPD010000060.1:0-11878 GCA_039932855.1 Chitinophagaceae bacterium
GTATACGGCCTGTCCGGGTGACGGCTCAGTTGTACCCGCTGCCAGCTGGTAAGATGATGCGTGATCTCCTTCCTCTTACCAATAATACTATTTTCCAGACGTGAAATAACGTCTGTCATATCTATATGAGTCTTTTCCTGGCGATGCTTTGCATTCTCGATCTCGTCGATCAGATCTTTTACAGGCTTTTCAAAATCCAGAAACTGTCTGTTGGCATTTGTCGGCATAGTCGGTTAATGATCGGCTAAATTAGGGGAAAGCTATTAGGATTAAGCTAATAGCTATTAGTTTTTAGCTATTAGTTTCTTATCCCAGGCACTCCCCATAAAGCTGCAATTTACGACTTTAGAACCAACTACTACTGAAGTCTAATAGCTAACAGCTATTAGCTATTAGCTAGCTTTTATTCAAGGTGGTCAATAACAACACTGTTTCCTTAACCGCAGTAACCGTATGAGGAATTCCGGGGTGAAAAGTAATTAGCTGTCCTTTGGGTGCATCAAACTCATCTTCACCTGTTGTTACCACTACTTGTCCTTCCATGACCTGGATTGTGATAAAGCCATCAATGGTATTATCAATGATTGCAGCACCTTCTTTAAGGATAGTCAGTACAAGTGTAACCTGATCAGCTTTGAAAATGGTGATGGCATTACGATCACCTTCATCCCAGCTTTTTTCTTCCTGCAATTGTTTGATATAAACCGGCATATCTGAGTATACATAATCAGCATCCACTACCCTTTCTCCATCAGGACGATTGCGGGTAGAATCGTTATATTTTATCTTTTCCATAAATAATAATTTTAATACTATAATGGAGAGAAAATGATGCCACAAGAAATATGATCTAAAGACTGCTTAAAACTTAATCATCTGTGGAATATGCTCTACACTGGCGAAGAGCGAAGGCTATCAATTGGCATGATAATTCGGTTGAATAGCTGTTGAAATGTTGAAGGGGAAATGGAAATACCGATTATATTGATCTTCTATTTAACTTTTCAACCTTTCAACTACATTCAACTGTATCTTCGTTTTCCTACCAATTGTGCCGACATAGTGTATTCATTTTGTAACCCGATTAACTATTGGACATGAAACATGTTGCCCGGCCGCACCTCAATAAAAAACTGATCATTATTTGTGCACTGACGTGATTGGTCACTGCGAGTTGTCGATTTTATTTTAATACTACCAAAGATCAGATCACTACCACAAAAAGTACAACTTCATTTGAAAGAGGAAAGAATCTTGCTTTCAATATGTGCAGTGGTTGTCACTATGATCAGAAAGCAAAGAAGTTTATTGGAAAAAAATTAGGCAGTCTTCCAAAGATCGCCGGACAACTTTATACATCCAACCTGACCAATTCTCCTACCAATGGTATTCCACCTGCTTATACCGATGCTGAATTATTTTATTTAATGAAAACAGGTATAGCAAAAAATGGACGCTTCATGCCGTATATGATGCGACCAATGATGGCGGACGAAGATATCAATGACCTGATCGTTTATCTGCGTTCCGGTGATGATCCGGTAGCAGATGGCAATACCACGATTGGTAAAACGCATATTAATCTGATTGGTAAAACAGGCATCCGACTGGCACTGAAGCCAACACCTTATACTAAAAATGTAGCTCGTCCTTCGGAGGATGATCCGATTGCGTATGGACGCTATCTCGTTGCCATCATCGGATGTTATCACTGCCATTCTTCAAAAATGACGGGCGTTGATTTTCTTACTCCGGAAAAATCAAAAGGATATTTGCAGGGTGGTATTAAATTTAAAAATCCGGAAGGTCATCGCATTCGCGGAACAAATCTGACACCTGATCCGGAAACTGGTATTGGCGCTTTCTCACAAGAAGATTTCAGAACAGCAGTTAGAGATGGCGTTACTCCTTCAGGAAGAAAATTGAGTCCTCCGATGGATAAGTTTAAAGAATTAACCGATAAACAGGTGGATGCGATTTTTGCTTATCTGAAAAGTTTGCCGCCGGTGAATCATAAGGTTGAAAATTGATTTTTTTAACACGGATGACACGGATAAAAAGGATTTACACGGATTTTTATTTATTGGTTAGTAGTACTCCGAATTTAGCTTTTTTAACACATAGGATCATAGGTACATAGATTCACATAGACATTACTTAAATAGAAAACTATGTGGCCCTATGTACCTATGATCCTATGTGGTAAAAAAGCTGAAATAGGAATGCTGGTAGTTAGTAAATAAAATCCGTGTAAATCCTTTTTCTATAAATTATAGAACTATTGTAACAATGACATTATTTTACCCGGTTCTACTTCAATCGTCGGATTAAACTTTTCCGAGCCCATATATTTCTCCAAACTATAAAGCATTTGCTTTGCAGACGGCCGGCTATTTATCTCTTCAATTAAATCTATTCCTGACACCAATAATTTCCCTTTACCTACTTTACATTCAAAGATCAATCCGAGTGAGCGATTGGTGACCCAATCATCAATGACACGAACAATAGGTTGCAATCCTTTTGCCACTGAATCAAGTATGATCGCATTTGAATGTGTCATCGCGTCCCACCATTGCCAGTTGCTATAATAATCAGTAGGGAAATCTTTAAATGCCGGGTGAGATGGATCACACAAAATACCTAATGTATGTGGCGCTTGTCCATGTGTCCACGCGGTGTTCCAGAAAATACTGGAGAACCCAATTTCTACATCTCTTCCTTTTTCAAAACCAACAGTACCTTTCTTTAATGTCCATAATACCTTTCCGCCATTTGCTAATGCATCCATCGCAGACTGATCTAATTCCTGTGTGATCATGAAATCGCTGCGTGAACGGGATAATGTTGCGGGATAAACAAAAAACTCCCAATTATTTTCATAGCGATCTACTCTAACAGTCAATATCAACTTAGTTGCTGCAGTGATTGTAGCCAATGCCTGGTTGATCGCACCGAGTTTTATTCCATTTCCTGGTTGAATAGTTGTCTTTGGCAATTCACCTTTGAATAATACTTTTCCTGTTTGATCAGTGATCTTCCACGCAGGAACAACATTCGTCAATGCTGTATTGCTAAAGTGAGCGATCTCTACCGGAACAGCTAATGTTTCATTATTGCGATAGATCATTTTTGGAAACCGGGCTAATGGAACGGTTGCATTACAAAAGCGACTGTATTCTTTTGCGGTGATATAACCTTTGTCTTCCCAGAACGCATTAAGTACACCAACAAGCGCGGTGCCTTGCCCGGGAAAATCATGCAGATCGAGCAATTGAAATCCACCAAAACTTGGCGTGCGTAATGCTGCTTCGATATCTGCTTTATAACATAGCGCTTGTAATTTTCCTGATGCCAATAAAAAACTATCAGCCAGTTGCGCCATTCCATCCTTTGCCAATGTTTCCTGGAATATTTCAAAATTCTTTGCCTGCAAAATGCCAGTATATTTTTTTATTTCTTTGAAATCAGGATACACGCACCACTGACCAATTTCATGACTAACAACCGGCATTGACCAACGGGCAATTGATTCTCTCCAATCATAATCGGTCTTTGGTTGTTGACTATTAATTATACTTTTTAATCCTTCGCCCCAATGTTGTATCCGGGGTTCAGATGCACTCTGGTAGTCATTGTCTGCTACATTTGGCCATCCGGCCCCTGTTGTATAAAGACGACGATTATCTTTTTTCTTCCAGTAGTTAACAAACTGTGTCAGGTAAGCCACATAATTTTTACCGGAAGGTTCATTTCCATACGCAAGCATACAAAAAGAAGGGTGGTTACCATAGTCTTTAACGATGTGTTCACTCTCATCATAGATATATTGATCAATAGGCAAACCATTTCCCAGTGAAGTGCCCCAATTAGCCCAGGAAGAACATTCGATCTGTAAATAAAAACCGCTACGATCGGCTGCTTCGAAAGCAGCATCCGGTGGGCACCATGAATGAAAGCGCATATGATTCAATCCATATGATTTCGCTACGTGAAAAATTTTCATCCATGAACTCACATCTGTTGGAGGATAACCTGTCAATGGAAAAATCGCACATTCTAAAGTACCACGAAGGAATGTGAGTTTATCATTAACAGCAAACCTTGAACCTATGGTAGTGAATGATCGCATTCCAAACAACACATTCTTTTCATCTTTTGCAGCGCCTGTTTGTTGCAACGATACCTTCATCGAATAAATATTGGGAGTAAATTCATTCCAGAGCAATGGCTTTGCTCCCATGGGATAAATAATTTCAACTTCCGTTGTTGTATCAGTCAACGCGATTGTTTTTATCAGCGGCTTTAACGGAGCAGCTAATTTATTTTCACTGGTAGCCATTAATGAAATCGTTGCTTGTTTAGCTCCGCTTCCATTTTCGATCTTCAGTTTTGCTACAACCTGTTTATTTTTTACATCAGGAAAAAGACGAACATCATTAATAAGTAATGCCGGACGTGAACGTAGCACGAGCTTACCAATCATTCCGTTCCAGTTTGTCTGTGTATGATCTGAAATACTATGTGAGTTAGGTCCGGGATTTATGTCTTTGATCCGGTTGTCGACGCAGATCGTCAATGTATGTTTACCGGGTACTGCCAATTTTGACAGATCAAATACCTGTGCTGTTGCCAGGCTATTTTGCATTCCGGTTTCTTGTCCATCAATCCATACGGTGGTTTCCCAATGACTACGTTCGATAAAAAGTTCAATGTGCTTTTTTTGCCAGGTAACAGGCACCGTTACTTCTTTTTGATACCATGCAGCACCTACATAATATTTTACGGGTTGTAACCAGAAAGGAACTTTAATATTACCGGGTTGACGATATTTCGCATATTCATTTTTTAAAAACCAGGAAGAATCGAAGATGCTACCTGTCCATTTTGTATGGATGGTTATTTCATCTCCTTTATTATTTGTTGCCATAGAACCCGGCAACTTTACTTTATCGGCCAGTTGTTTATTGAACCATTTTTGAGTGACACCAATATCAGTAGGATCTGTTTGAAAAAGCCATTCACCGGAAAGATCGATTGTCTGTGTGGTAACAGGTGGCTTCACCTGTGCATCGAGCTTATTAGTAAGTATAAAAAGAAAAGCAAAACAGGGCAGTAAAAGGATTATTCGCATGTGTAGCTTTTGAGGCTGAAAGATAATACGAATAATGAATATTACCCCCAGCCCCTAAAGGGGAGAGTCAAATATCGAACCTGCCTGTCCGGCAGGCAGGCAGGCACGGAACAAGGAATTTCGAATCATGAAGTGAATACATCTTATCATTTGAAATTTCCCTTACTCCCCTTTAGGGGCCGGGGGTGCTTATTCAACACTCTCCCACCACTTCTTATTCTCACCGCTTCCATTTATCTTCATCGCTTCGCCAATCATGGGGTGGAGCAAGGCTACATTTTTTATAGCAGCTTCCTTTACGACGCGCTTAATAGGATAATCTGTCAGCCTTTAGATCGATGGCGGCCTGCACCACTTCTTCCGGCAACATATGTATGTACTTCCAGTTTTTATCATACTGTCCGTCTTCCAGGATCGCCAGGTCGAATGGGCCGTACTGATCACCGATCTTTTTAAAATGAGCATCATACCCGGAATCTCCACCGATATAAATTTTCAAGGATGGTGTACGCAACACAAAAGACATCCAGATAGCACCATTACGTTTAAATCCCCTTCCGGAAAAATGACGCGCTGGCGACGTATTTACCGTAAAGCCATTATCGAGCGCTATTTCTTCGTTCCAGTCTTTTTCAATGATCAATGATCTTTCGTATCCCCAACGTTCCAGGTGAGCAGCTGTACCGAGACCAGTGATGACCTTCTTTACTTTTGGTTTCAACCTAGTAACAGTCTTATAGTCGAGATGATCCCAATGATCATGGGTGATAAAGAGGTAATCGATGACCGGCATTTCTTCTGCCGTGTATACATCACTACCGGGAAAGCTTTTAGTAGTAAAATTTACGGGCGATGCATTGCCGCTAAATACCGGGTCGACCAATATTTTTTTACCATCTACCTGCATAAAATAGGAAGAATGACCGAACCAGACCAGTATATTTTCTGAAGGATCAAGGTTTAGTAAATCAGTTTTTACAGAAGGTAAAATGCCGGCTGGTTTATTGCGTTTCTTTTTTTCAAAGAAAAATTCTTTCATTATACTATAGTAACTCGCGCCCTCAGTTAAAGCAGGTGTGTTACTGAGATTTTGAAATTGGCCCTCTCTATAGTTAGGAGATTGCTGAATACGATCTAATCGTTCGCTGGCTGGCCGGCTACCAAACGATGGTTGTTTCATGAAGAAGTAAGTGAATAATATAATCAGCAAAATCAGGACTAAAAGCGTAATGAGAATAATCATTGGTTCTTTTATTTTATCGTCCGCATTTCCAAACAACACCTGATCCCCGATTATGTTTGTCACTTAACGAAAATAGAATAAAAGAATTGGACACGGAGAGGCACAGAGGTTCACAGAGAGTTCGTGTTATTAGAAAATCTCTGTGGTTCTCTGTGCCTTCTCTGTGGCTCTCTGTGTCCAACCTCAAATTAAAGCTGAAGACATTTCATACTACTGATTATAATTCTCCGCAAATTCCTTCGCAAAATCTTCCAACTTTGTCTTTCCCGTAACACTCGCCTTTGTAGCATTATAATCTCCCCACAAAATTCCTGATTTCACAGCATTGCCCATTTCCACATAGGTTATAGCAATAGCAGGTGACATACCTGCCTGTTTCATTCCTTCCAATGAATCTTTATCACTAAACTCAATCCACGGAAGATCTGGTTTACCGATAGCGTTGCCCAACACTGATGCTACATCCGTCAACGTGCGGTCATCGCTGGCAACATAACGAACCGTTTTACCAGTAAATGTTTTCTCTAATTCTTCTTTAGCCGCAATAGCAATATCACCAGGGTGTGTCATTATCAATCGTGCATTTGCCGGGTAATTACTTCCAATGATTCCTGCATTCTTAATCATACCGATATTATGTAAGAAATTGACATAGAAAAAAGCAGGACGCAAATGTTTAATAGCAACGTTTTCTAAACTATTCAATGAATTTTCTACATCATACAATCCGGCAATAGGACCTGACCTGATGGCAGATCGGCACCAATACTACTAAGATTGACTACGCGTGTCACTTTAGCGGCCTTAATAGCTTTTGCATAGATCTTTCCTAATTCGGTATAGTAAGCACGGTAATCAGAGACGGTGAAATTCGGAGGCACCATCGTATATATCGCATCTGCACCAGTAAATGTCTTTATGAGAAAAGCTTCATCTTCAATCGAGCCTATAGCTGCTTTAGCACCTACTGCCTTAATAGCTGCTTCGTTTTCTTTTTTACTACTGATAACTGTTACGTCGTGACCATCTTTTACCAATGACACAGCCAATGGACGGCTGATATTTCCTAAAGAACCTGTGATAATAAATTTCATAACCTGTATTTTTTATTTTAAAAAAACAAAGCTAAGTTTGTACTTACTTTTTAACAAGTACTCACCCCAAAGTAAGTAGCTATGGCAGCAGTAAAAGAAAATTCAACGCGGAACTTTAACAAGAAGTTATCCATGATCGCTTGTCCGGTCACCTATACCATGAATAAGATAGGTGGTCACTGGAAACCGATCATTTTATATCAATTGATGAGTGGGCCAAAAAGATATAGCGAATTAAGACGCGCTATTCCGGATATCACAGAAAAGATGCTGATCCAGCATTTAAAACAATTACAGGAAGATGAACTGGTAGTACGTACAATGCAACAAGCAATGCCGCCTGTTGTCATTTACTCGATGACGCCTTCAGGAGAAAGATTAACTCCAGCGATGAATGAGATGGTTAAGTGGGCGAGAGCGGATATGAAGCGGGCAAGCAAAATATAAAATACAATTAAGAATTAAGAGTTATGAATTATGAATCGGTAACTACCATTCATAATTCATAACTCTTAATTCTTAATTATCCTCAGGCATCTTTCAATTGCTGTATATCCAACTTACCCATCCCCATCATTACCTGCATAACGCGGTTGGCTTTATCACGATCTTTATCATTCAGTAATTCGCCCAATACTGGCGGAACGATCTGCCATGACAAACCATATTTATCTTTCAGCCATCCGCAACGACTTTTTTCTCCGCCTGCTGAAAGCTTTTCCCATAATTCATCTATTTCTTCCTGCGTAGGAGCATTTACAAATAAAGAGATAGCCTCAGTGAATTTGAAGTGCGGACCACCATTGAAGGCAATATAGTTCTGTCCATCTATCTGGAAAGTAACGCCCATTGCCTGTCCTTTCTGTCCCATGTAGCTAACGATCTTTGAATTCTTAAAGATTGATACATAAAATTCGGCTGCTTCTTCAGCTTTGCCATCGTACCATAAAAAGGGAGTGATTTTCTGTGCCATGATCTTGTAGTTTATTATTTTAAAAAGTATTTCTTTGAATGCTTTCTAAGACAAATATAGTGGCAGAAAACGGGCCTGAAGAGGTGTTATGGCGACGAATAATGGGCGGTTTACGACAGTCGAACAGTCAGGCAGTCTATCAGTCAGCAGTCATCTTACTTTATTTTGAGTCCGTATTCTTCTTACAGATAGGACAGACTCAACTGTAAAACTGTTGACTGCCGACTGATAAACTGCCTGACTATTTACTGGCTGACTTTACCAATCGTTCTGTCCAACTCAATACCCGCTGCCAGATAATCATAGACTGCTTCGAGGTAGTTTGATTGAGCAGCAGTGAGTGCAAGTTCTGCATCGGTGAGTTCGAGTCTTGAGGCGACTCCTTTTGCATACCTGTATTGGGTAATATCATAGCTGAGCAAAGCGGTTTCTTTTACATTCGCACGTGTTTGTATGCGCGCGGTTGTTTCTATTACATTCGCTACCACTTGTTTTACTTCAGCTTTTAATTGTTCATACGCATTCTTTGAACGTATAATGGTTTGTTCTTTTTCAATGCGGGCTTGTTTCACTTTCGCTTTATTTCTGTTACCATTAAAAATAGGAACAGTTACCTGCGCGCCAACGAAAGGCGTGGAAGGATAAAAACCATTAAAGTAATTGAACCTGTTTATCTGCGTCTGTACTAAATATTGTGCATTAACAGACACAACAGGTTTCATCGGCGCTGAAGCAAGCCTTATCTGCTGATCAGCTAATTGTTGTTCTAAATCCAACGCCTGCAGATCCGCACGATGCAATGTCGCTTGCTTATATATTTCTTCTTCTGATAACGTAGCCGTCATTGCAGGAATAACCAATGAATCGCTCAATTCTATCTCCTGTAATGAATCAATTCCCATTAATGTTTTCAGTTGCTGCTTACCCACCCCAATAGCGTAAGATAATTTTAATAGATCAGGCTCGAGGTTTTTTACCGATGTATAGGCACGTAATGTATCTACACGCAATGCACGACCCTGTGCGAGCAATGACCTGGCATCCTCCAATGCCTTTTCATTTCGTTGTACACTTTCCTGTTGCAGTTTAATACGCTCACGCAACACTAATACCTGAATATAGGTTTGCTTTAGTATAGCAGCAATATCTGTTTCTTTATAATCCACCGATAACTTACTGCTACGCTCCAATAATTTTGCGTATTGCACACCGGGTTTGATACCTGCATCATAAACAGGCTGTGAAATATATAAGGAAGCAGAAGCCTGATCCTTTCCACCAAAACGACCATAAGGAATTTTATCCTTGCTATCACTGTTATCACCAAAACCAAAGAATGCTGGTTCCTGGAAATAATGCGCCACCTGTCCCGTAGCACCGATCGATGGAAGCGCTTGTGCTTTTGCAACCTGTATTTGTTGTTGTGATCTATCAACATCAAGTGTTGCTACTTTTATTTCACGATTATTGGCAAGTGTGAGTGTCAGTGCTTCTTTCAAAGAAACTTGTTTTACCTGGCCAAAGGCTATATAAGAGCCGAGGCACAGCAGCGAAAAGATCGCTATCGTATATATGAATGCTTTCTTGAGAGTCATAATGTTTTTTTTAGAGAAGCTGTTAGCTATTAGCTGTTAGCTCCTTGATTTGAAACTACCTGATTGGAATAAAAGAACTTATTAAAGTCTAATAGCTAATGGCTAACAGCTAATGGCTTATACTGTTACTGGTTTAATAGTATTTACAACCTGTGCTTCTTCAACTTTCTGTCTGTATGGTCTTGAGAAATAAGAATACACAGCTGGTATTACATATAGTGTAAGAATACCGGCGAAGATCAATCCACCTACTACTACGATACCTAATGATGTTCTGCTCCCGGAAGAGGTACCCAATGACAGTGCGATAGGTAACGTACCAAAGATCATCGCGAGTGTAGTCATGAGGATCGGGCGGAACCTGGATATGGCAGCGGCCAATACTGCTTCTCTCACGCTCATACCTTCTGCCTTTCGCTGATTGGCAAATTCTACAATGAGGATACCATTCTTCGTAATCAAACCAATAAGCATGATGATACCGATTTCACTGAATACATTAATAGATTGACCCGTGATCCATAAACTTAATAAGGCGCCGGTGACGGCCATTGGTACTGTCAATAGAATTATAAATGGATCGATGAGACTTTCAAACTGTGCAGCGAGTACCAGGTAGATAAGCAGGATAGCAAAGATGAACGCGAAAATCAAGCTGGAACTACTCTCTGCGAGGTCACGACTCTGACCAGCCAACGATGTTCTGAATCCAGCGGGCAATACTTTTTTAGTAATGCCATCCATTTCCTTGATCGCTTCACCTAAGCTTACTCCGGGTGCAGGCGTTGCCGAAATAGTTACGCTATATGATTGGTTAAATCTGTACAAGGCTGGTGGACTCACACCCTCGTTCATTTTTACCAGGTTATCCAATGAGATCATTTCACCTGTATTTGATTTTAAGAATAATGAACGCAGATCGGTGGGAGCAGAACGTTCTTTTCTATCCAATTGCCCTATTACTTCATACTGCCTGTCATTATAAATGAAATAACCATACCTTCTTCCACTCAGTGCCAATTGTAATGTGCGTCCTATTTCCTGTGTTGATACACCCGATTGTGCGGCACGTTGCCTGTCGATAGTAAGACCTATCTCCGGTCTGTCCACTTTGAAATCAGGATTCTGGAACATCAGTTTCTTACTTTGAAAAACCTCACCCATCAGTTTGGGCATGATATCAATTAAACTTTTCTGATCAGGTGCCTGCACTACATATTCTAAAGGTTGTGAACTGGAAAAACCACCGATCGTAGGAATTTGTATAGGGATACAAATAACATTTCTGAATTTTTGCGAAGCAACTACCAGCTTTTGATAGATCTGTGCCTGCGTCAATCCACTCTTACGATCTTTTGGATCTTTTAAAAATATCCATTGAAAACTATTATTGACTGGTTGCACGATCGTACCAATAGAAGCCGCAATACCTGCATAGGTTCTGTTACCATTGAGATCGGGAATAGAATCGGCTACATAGCTGGTGATCGACTTCATCGCTTCTTCCATGCTTTCATACGAAGTACCTTCCGGGGCAATGACCGCTAGTCCTACCATTGAACGATCTTCCAATGGAGCAAGTTCAGAAGGTAATTTTGGAATTAATAACCATGCAATGCCAAACGATAACGCCAATAGTGCAAACCCAATCCATCTCGCCTTAAAGAAAAAGCGCAATGTTTTTTCATACCCATTATTCAGGTTTACAAAGAAAGGTTCGGTTTTCCTATATAACCAATTGTGAGTAGACCCTTGTTTGAGTAAATAGGCGCTCATCATTGGCGACAGGGTCAATGCGACAAAGGCCGATATTAAGACGGAACCCGCAACAACAATCGC
>JBDTPD010000061.1:0-11844 GCA_039932855.1 Chitinophagaceae bacterium
TCTTTAAAACAAAAAGCACCACCCGGTAAAAGGTGATGCTTTTGCATTTAACCAACATTTATTTTATGAAAACCGTAAATTCTTAGAACTTCCTTCTGTGATGATTATGCTTCATATGAGATCCTTTACGTCCCTGATGATGTCTCATATGATGGAACTTTCCTTTCTTGCCATGACGGAACTTTCTATCATGTCCATCTCTTCGTTGTTCATGGCGGTACTTACCATCACCTTTTTGTGAATTGAATTTTTCGCCACGTGCTAATTGACCGGTTTCGATTCGTTGACGTTCGATAGCAGCATGACCACTCTGGGCGGAAGCGGCGGTTGTAAAAAGGGCGAAGACAAATCCAGCGATTAATATCTTTTTCATGGTACAAATTTTTTGTTTAATTAAAAAATGGTTCATGTATAAGACATGAGATGGAAAGCGGAGTTTAATAGGGAAAACAGACTTTAACCATAATTAACACAGGGTCATTAAATGTTAAAGTAAGAGAGGTGAAATGTTAATTAGAAATAAGAAATGATGAATAAGAAATGAGAAATGGCCTTACACCGTTGTTGGTGTTTTGATTGCAGGTTTTTCAACATGGGAATTATCTCCAACAACATCAATTTAATAACTGTGCTGTCCAGGTGAACTCTACCCATTTGCAGTGAATAGTTTCAAAATTTCAGGATATGGTCGGTTAAACACTGGCAACAGTATAAACCTCGCTACACAACAATTATTTCAAAGAACTCAAGTCATGGCCTGACATGTCAAATGTAGTATTCGCCATCACCAGTATGTTTCAAAATGTGACGGTGTCTTCCAAAACTTGTGACGAGCTTCGTAAAATCATGTGACGAAACTGCTTTTCTCCCCGGATTCTCCTCATTGCCTCCTCATTGCCTCCCCGATTCCTCCTCTGTTCGTCCCCGCCGGGTGAGGAGGAACAGTATAGAATCCGGGGATGAAGAGTGAAGGTATCAGCGCAGCATCGAGGATGAGCGTGGATAACTTGCATCGTTGTTAATGTTTGTCTGAACACAACAATGACGCAGTGTCAACTAACTTGAATTGTTGATGATTCGAGAGGAATGTTCGGATCGGTAGCTTCAATATCAACTTCTTCAAAAAGTTCAGGCTGTTCACCAAACAAACGGAAACTCTTGCGATGGTATTTACAAATGCCATGTTCTTTTATAGCATTGCGATGTTCGGCTGTACCGTATCCTTTATTTTGTTTCCAGTTGTAATGCGGAAATTCTTTGTGAAGCTTCTTCATATACGCATCACGATGCGTTTTAGCTAATATACTTGCCGCAGCAATGCTCGCATATAATCCATCTCCCTGGATGATGCATTCGTGTTTTACTTTCTTATAGGGATAAAAACGATTGCCATCGATCAATAGCAAAGAAGGACGTTTACGTAATTTATCCAGTGCTATGTGCATGGCTTTAAAAGAAGCACGAAGTATATTGATCTGATCTATCTCGTCATTATCTACCATTGCTACGCTATAAGCAATTGCATTGGCTTTGATAAATTCCTTTAATTCCTGCCGGTCCTCAGGAGTTACCTGCTTGCTATCATTTAATGCAGGATGAAAGAAATCTTTGGGTAAAATAACGGCAGCAGCAAAGACAGGTCCGGCAAAGCAACCACGTCCCGCTTCATCACAGCCGGCTTCGATCAAAGCATCCTGGTAAAATGGATGAAGCATGCTGCAATTTGCCGCGAAAAACATTTTCTAAAAAATTATTTTGCCCACATACCGCCCTACCTTCGTTTTTTGTATGAATACTACCAATAGCTACCGCCGATATACCTGGTTCGTTTTAATAATGGTATTCCTTGTTATTATAGCCGGTGGCGTGGTCCGGATGACACAAAGCGGCATGGGTTGTCCCGACTGGCCGCGATGCTTTGGTCGCTGGGTGCCTCCTGTCTCCGCCAATCAATTACCTGCCGATTACGAAAAATACCTGAAGACACAGGATATCGATCATAGCTTTAATGCCTATCATACCTGGATAGAATACATCAACCGGTTATTGGGAGCTTTACTTGGTGTTTTTATTGTCATCCATTTTGTATGGAGCCTTAGGTTATTCAGAAAATCGAACAAACAGATCGTTCTTCTTTCTTTATTGATGTTACTGGGGGTTGGGTTCCAGGGTTGGTTGGGTAAAAAAGTAGTAGATGCTAACCTTGCTGTTGTAAAAGTAACGGTACATATGCTGATGGCGCTTGTGCTGGCAGCTTTGCCGGTAATCATCATTTCAAAATTGCGCGGTTTAAAAATACCGGCAGATAAATGGGTAAAGAATCTATCAGTTATTACCTTGTTGCTATTGATCATTCAAATTATACTTGGTACTGAAGTACGATCGCAGATCGATCAGATAGCGAAACCACTTGATTATGGTCAGCGGGAAACATGGATGAGCCAACTCGATAATGTGTTTCTTATTCACCGTAGTTTTTCATGGATAGTTGCGATAGCTTGTGTTTTATTATATAAGAAATCGCAATCATTGATACCGCTACGTTCACATAGATGGCTGATATTGTCATTGATCAGCTTATCGTTGATCACCGGAATTGTTATGTATTATTTGAATATACCTGCACTTGCGCAACCTATTCATTTGTTTTCGGCATCTGTACTGGCAATAACTCTTTTTTCTTTTCGTTTGCAACTGAAATGAGTATTTTTAATGTAATCGAGAATTTGTTATGAAAACCTGGCTCAAGGGTTTTATTTATTCCTTTCCCATACAATTGCTTTTCCTGCATTTCAGGAAATACCAGGTATTGTTGCTCTTTTGGTTCATCCTCTTCAGCACGGTCAATGGCACATTCATGCATACATTCGGAGCCGATTCCTTGTACCTCGCTCCTGAATACCTTGGTGATGTTAATTTTTTCAGCGCGGCTATTGTAGGAATGTCTATCGGCATGTTCATTATGAGCTGGAACATCAGCACCTTTATTCTATTCAGCAAACATTTCCAGTTTTTAGCGGCTACTACCAATCCGTTTTTAAAATATTGTATTAATAATGCAATTATCCCTATCCTGTTCCTGATTTTTTACTTTATCAATGCTTACCATTTCACCCGTTACAAGGAATTGCTTACCAATCCTGAGATATTATTACTGGTAACAGGTTTCTTTGTTGGATTATTTTTTATTCTTACCGCTTCATTCTTTTATTTTTTCAGGGCCGATCGTTCTATTCTTCGTCGCATGCTCCCAACTATGAGCAATCCGCTTGAATATATTACGCATCTTGCACCGGTTAAAGAAACATATCATCACCAGAGTTTGATCCGTGTAGAATGGTATTTCGATTCACCTACACATCTTCGTCCTGTTCGTGATGTAAGACATTATACTCCGCAATTCATCGATTCTTTATTTAAACGACATCACTTTGCAGCGATCCTGAGTGTGTTTGTAGCATTTATATTTCTGATCATCATTGGTTTCTTCCTGGAGTTGCCATATTTCCAGATACCTGCTGCGGCTAGCATTACTATCTTTTTTTCTATCCTGATTGGTGTTGCGGGAGCTTTTTCTTATTTCCTGCAAAGCTGGAGCGTGCCTTACCTGATCGCGTTGATCATATTGCTGAATGTTCTTTACCAGGTCGACTGGATCGATCCGCGCAATAAAGGGTATGGACTCAATTACCAGAATAAAACAGAACGACCTTATTATACACGTGAAGGATTGATGGCGCTTTGTACGCCGGAAAAAAAGGAAGCTGATAAACAAAATATGATCAGCATTCTTGAAAAATGGAAAAGCAAACAGGATAGCGATAAACCATTGCTTGTTGTGATGAATACAAGTGGTGGCGGCCATCGCAGCGCCACGTTTACTGTGAGTATGCTACAGCATCTTGATAGCATTACCCATGGTGGGATCATGAAAAAAATATTCCTGATCAATGGCGCTTCGGGTGGTATGATTGGCGCTACTTATTTCCGTGAATTGTATTTAGAAAAACAAAAAGGTAATAATATCAATCTGCAGGATAAGAAATATGTGAATGATATAGCCAGTGATATATTGAATCCATTATTTTCTTCTTTTGTTGCCAGGGACCTGATTGCGCCGGCACAAAAATTCAACGTAAATAATTATACCTATGTAAAAGATCGAGGGTATGCGTTTGAAGAAAAAATGAACAGCAATACACGGGGTTTGTTGAATAAGCAATTGAAAGATTATGTAGCCGATGAGAAAGCCGCTAATATTCCGTTGATCTTTTTCAATTCTGTTATCACACGTGATAGCCGGAAAATGATCATCAGTACACAACCGGTCAGTTTTATGATGCAGGGTTGGCAGGATACTACAAGAATGCCGGAGATGGATCCCGATGCTGTTGACTTTACTTCTTTCTTTGCCAAACAGGATCCATTCAATCTGCGAATCCTTACTGCGCTGCGGATGAATGCCACTTTTCCGATTGTATTACCCAATGTATGGTTGCCATCCAATCCGGTTATTGATGTAATGGATGCGGGCCTGCGTGATAATTATGGACAGGAAACAAGTCTTCGTTTCCTTGAAACATTTGACGATTGGATCAATAAGAATACCAGTGGTGTATTGATCATACAAATAAGAGACCGTAGTCCCGGAGGTTGGGATGCTCCTTATTTATCAGAAGATATTACTGATCATCTTACCAAACCGTTTCTGTTGCTACAACATAATTGGTTTAAGATGATGGAATATTTTCAGGATGATATGTTGAGTTACTATAGCGAACATCCTGGTCGTACTGTTCATAAAATATTATTTCAATACGCTGCCGATAAAGATGAAAATAAAGCGGCGCTTAATTTCCATTTAAGCACAAGAGAAAAGTTGGATATTATGAATTCGGTGAATTCGGCTCCGAATGCGGAAAGTTTTAAAGAGTTGCTTCAGTTATTACAAGGAAAGTAGACCCCAAAACCCCCAGCCCCTAAAGGGGAGCTAAGAAACAGCATTATAAAAGGATATTTGTGAAAAGAATTCTCTCAACTCCCCTTTAGGGGTTGGGGGTTTTAAGCTGGCTGTATCAACTTAAAACACTTCTTCTTCACAGTCACTACCAGCTTCTCAGGAGTCTCTGCCGGATCGCCATCAATATGCATTGGTGCATTGTCGACATTGGTAATAGTCAATTCGCTGGTTTGGAAATAAATGATCGGGTTCTTCAGTGAACTCTCCATCTTATTTAATTTTCCTGCAAGAATTTGTTTAATAAGATTAAACAATAACGTAGGCTTTGCCGATTTTTTTGCAATTACAATATCTAACAATCCATCAGACAACAATGCCTTTGGTGCAATGGTAAAATTATTTCCAAACTGGTTGCTGTTAGCAATACTGATAAAGAATGCTTCGGTATTAAAGGTGAGGCCATTGCTTTCAACAATAAATTGATAAGGATCGGCAGAAAAAAAATTCTTTCCTACCAATGTCGCATACGTAGACAATCCGCGCTTGGGTTGTTTGGCAAATTCATGCGCCACTTTTGCATCAAACCCTAATCCGCAAAGCATACAAGCAAATTGCCCGTTGATATAAAACCCATCGATAGAAGAAGCTTTTCCATGAAAAACAATATCCAGCGCCTTTGCTGGTTGTTTGGGAATTTTTGCAGCATAGGCCAGGCCATTACCAGAACCGCAGGGAATGATCCCAAAGTTAACTTTCATATCCATCAGCCCGGCTGCTACCTGGCTAACAGTACCATCGCCACCAGCAATAACAATATCGGTAACGTTTTTTTCGCGAATGATGGGATGAAGAAAAGAGTAATCACCACTGGCGACAGATGGGTATATTTCAAAAGGAATGTTTTGCTCAGTGGTCCGTTGCCGTACAAACTCCTGAAGATCCTTTTTTGCCCGAGTACCCGAAATGGGATTGATAATGTAAATGATCCGCCGCATTTATATGATTCAGGGGGCAAAGGTAATGGAAGAAGATTTTGAAATTATTTTTTGCACGCGGATGACACGGATTGAGACGGATTTTCACGGATTTTTTTGATAGTATTATCAGGCTGATCTTAATCCGAGGTTTCCAATCATGGTTTATGATCTGATCAATTATATCATAAATAAAAATCTGTGAAAATCCGTCTCAATCCGTGTCATCCGTGTGCAAAAATCACCATTGCAAAAGGGCGCTTCCCCACGTAAACCCACTTCCAAAAGCAGCAAGACAAACAAGATCACCTTCTTTTATTTTTCCTTCTTGCCATGCTTCGCATAAAGCAAGTGGAATGGAAGCGGCGGTGGTGTTACCGTATTTCTGAATGTTGTTGTATACCTGGTCGTCTCTTAATCCTAATTTTTGTTGCACAAACTGTGCGATGCGCAGATTCGCCTGGTGAGGAATTAATAATTTAATATCAGATGGTTGATATTTATTGACTGACAACGCTTCTACAATTACTTCCGGAAATTTCACAATTGCCTTTTTAAATACAGCTGGTCCATCCATATTTGGAAATACCTGTGCCTTATCAATCATCGCATGACTGAAAAACATTTTTCCCATATCCGCTTTATCAAAATCAGCAACAACCTGTCCATTGTTCCAATGGTTAGCATGTGTACCGGGATTGAACATCGCCAGTATCTCAGCGCTTTCGCCATCGCTATGTAAATGGGTAGAAAGAATTCCCTGGTTTTCTTTTTCGGTAGGTTGAAGTACAACAGCACCGGCACCATCACCAAAGATCACTGATACATTTCGACCGCGCGTACTGAAGTCTAAACCGAAAGAATGTTTTTCGCTACCAACAACAAGGATGTTTTTATACATGCCTGTTTTGATAAACTGATCGGCTACACTCAATGCATAAATAAAACCGCTGCATTGATTGCGTACATCCAATGCGCCAATTTCTTTCATCTTCATCGCTCTTTGTAATAATACACCGCAACCAGGGAAATAATAATCAGGGCTAAGCGTAGCAAAAACAATGAAATCAATATCGGATGGAGTAATACCTGCACGGTCAATAGCGATCTTCGCAGCTTCTACTCCCATGGTAGTAGTAGTTTCTTCTGTGCGATGGGCATATCGTCGTTCTTTGATACCGGTACGTTCCTGTATCCATTCATCAGTAGTATCCATCACTTTCATCAGGTCATTATTGGTCACCACATTTGATGGAACGTACATGCCGATACCGGCGATCCTGGAGCGAAACATTGGCAAACTATTTAAAACTAAAAATAAGAAATAAGGGGAGGAAAATTATGAATTAAGAATTATGAATCTTAGGATATCAATTCATAATTCTTAATTCATAATTTTCCTCCCCTTATTCTCACATAGTAATATCCATAATCTTCTTCTCTTTCCTGCTTCTTTCGGCCATAAATCCCATCACATGACTTTCAATCGATGCATCTATAGTGGAGGTTAGTAAAGCGGGGTTGTGTTGTGACACAGCTTGCACCCAATCTGCTGCTAATCGCCAGTCGCCACCGCCGTGTGTGTCGGATGTCTGGCTCCAGTCGGTTACTTTACCGGTGCGGAAATCGGTGTGCGTGAATTTTGTCATATCGCCGACAATATCACCCATGCTGCCCATGATACGCGTTCTTCTTCCTTCTGTTGCCGTAAATGCTTCCATGGAGAATGCAGCGGTAACATTGTCTTCAAACAAAATATTGGTGGTATAATGATCTGGTTGATCATTATCCATTCTGTACACACACTTACCGTAATTAGTATTTTTTATATAATCCATGATGGCATCACCTTGTTTGTCTTTGTCTTCAGGCAGATCAAAGTGATGAAGCCAGGTACGATTACGATAATAAATTCGTAGAGCAGAATATGGACAGGTAGCTTCAATAGAACAACCATCAGAGCATCGTTCAGTACTTCCTGCCGGTGCATTTTCTTTTCTGAACCATTTCAGATCACCAAATGCCTGAATGCTTTTTGCTTTTTTATCCAGCATCCATTTCATGATATCGAGATCATGACATGATTTTGCAAGAATGATGGGTGTTGTTTGTTTACTATTGTGCCAATTGCCACGCACATATGAATGGCTCATGTGTACGTGCATGATCGGTTCCATATGTTGAATGCTGATCACTTCACCAACGGCACCGCCTTGCATTAGCTCACGCAGCTTTACAAAGTAAGGAGCATAACGTAATACATGACATACGGCAACAACACGACCTGTTTTTTTAGCGAGTTCAAGAATATCACGACATTCTTTTTCACTGGGAGAAATTGGTTTTTCCAATAACACATCATAACCCATTTTTAGCGCAGCCATGCAAGGTCCGTAATGAAGATTATCCGGTGTGCTGATGATAACTGCATCGGCAAACTTTGGTTTTTTAAAAACATCTTCCCAGGTATTGAAACGATTGCTGTCTGCGATGTTATGTTTTTTTGCATAGCGTTCATTCCGGATAGGAATTGGTTCCGCTACTCCAACGATATCTAACTGATCCGGATATTGCAAAGAAAAACCACCGTAGACATTTCCCCGGTTACCAGCACCACAGGTGATAGCAGTAACAGGTTTATCTAATTTTTTAAGAGAAAGATTGTCAGGTAAAAGGATCCGTTCGCCTTTTTCATTTTTGGCCCAGCTCGAAAAGGGTAGCGCTGAAGTACCAGCAGCAAGTCCCATTATTTTCAGCCAGACACGACGGGTTAAATGTTCAGGCATTGCAAGCTTTTTAATGTATTAGTAAGTTACGATTTTATTTCAGCGAAAAGAATGCTATTGATTTCTTTCTATCTCCGCAAACCTTTGCGTTGTTTTAGAAACGTGTATGTATTGCATTCATTGCAGTATGTGGATATTAATATTTATATTCAGCTAACAATTATTGTTTATGAAATCTTCCCAACGTTTTCTTGCTATTGATGTGCTACGGGGCATGACCATTTGCTTTATGATCATTGTAAATACTCCCGGTAATGGCGCTACCAGTTGGGCGCCATTGCATCATGCATCATGGAATGGATTTACGCCAACTGATCTCGTTTTTCCCACGTTTATGTTTGTAGTAGGTAACGCACTTGTTTATTCAATGAAAAAATGGGAAGGGCTTTCTGATAGCAAGGTAATCATGGGTATTGTGAAACGTGCCTTTCTTATTTTTTTATTAGGCTATCTCATGTATTGGTTCCCGTTTGTACACTGGCAGGATAATTCATTGGTAGGAAATCCAATCGGGCATACAAGAATAATGGGAGTACTGCAAAGAATTGCGTTAGGTTATTTATGTGGTGCATTAATGATCCGATATCTCAAGCCATCGACAGTCTATCGGCTGTCTGTTATTTTTCTATTGCTGTATTGGCTTATTCTTTTATTATTCGGAGAAACCGGTGATCCATATAACATGATGACCAATGCCGGAACTAAACTCGATATGTTTTTATTCGGGGAAAATCATTTGTATCATGGCGAAGGTGTTCCATTTGATCCTGAAGGTTTGTTAAGTACATTACCTGCCATTGCTAATGTCACATTCGGCTATGCTGCCGGTAAATGGTTATTGGAGAAAGGAAAAACATATGAAGGGTTAACCAAGTTGTTACTTGTTGGCGTAATTGCTATCGCTATTGCATTATGCTGGAACCCATTTTTCCCTATCAACAAAAAATTATGGACCGGAAGTTTTGTATTACTCACTGTGGGTATCGATTGTGTATTGCTGGCAGCGTTGGTATATGTTACTGATTTTTTGCAGCGAACAAAATGGACATCGTTCTTCCAGGTGTTTGGAAAAAATCCGTTGTTTATCTATTTATTATCTGAGTTAGGAGCTACAATGCTTTGGTTTATCAGGGTAGGAGAAAATCATGAACCACTACACTTGTGGGCATATCAAAATATTTTCAGTCATGCAGGGCCTTACCTTGGATCTTTCCTGTTTGCCCTATGCTTTATGTTGTGTTGCTGGGCCGTTGGTTATTTTTTAGATAGGAAAAAGATCTATGTAAGAGTTTGAGGTAGAATTTACTTTTTTGATATCATTGAATCCATTGGTTGTTGTACCAACGGCATTTTCAATATTTCTAAAGCAAACTTTTCACATCCGTCTTCTACCGTCTTCAAGTCCTTTGAAGTAATATAGGAACTGATAACGTGATCGCCGGCATTTGGAACAGCAATTTCTCTTTTTAATTCAGGAGGAGTGCCTAATTGACGAAACATTCTTCTCATCGCAGATACTTTTACTGTTGAATCCTGGTGTACTTCGTCTTTATAATAATACATCAGTAAGGTTGGTTGTTTTATCTCTTCAAACAAACTTGATTTCATGGTTGTCTCCAGCAATTCTTCCAGTTGTACTGTTGCTTCCATCCGATATTTGCTGTTCCAGTATTGTTTATAAAGCAGTGTTGTATCCGTTGATATATTATACGTTCCCTTCACCATGTGTGCTACCTGCAATCCCCAATGATTATTCAATACCCATGCGTTAGGATCATTGATAGCGATATTGGGAGAAAGTAATATTAATCCTGCAATATCATTCGGATAATCAGCGGCTAATTTTAATGCCAGCGTACCACCGGTAGAACAACCAATGATGATTACTTTTTTACCTAATTGTTTTCCTATGGCAAATGCTTCTTTGGCGGTATTCCATGCACCGTCAGCTGTATAGTTTAACAATGGTTCTGTTGTATCAATACCGTGTTCAGCTAATCTTGACAAGTAAAGATTGCATCCGAAGTTTTTTGCGAATAAGCGATGAACAGGGTCGCCTTCTTCCTGGCTCGCAGAAAACCCATGCAGGTATACGACAGCATATTCTGTTTTTTGTTTGAGCGAATCATTCTGCCAGATAATACGGGCCTCATTATTCTCTTTTATCTTATGTTGTTTTTCTCCATTGTTTACATATTGTTCTAACGATGCTGCATCAGCAGGTACAGCAGGAAGATCCAGGGTATATTTTGGCGAAGAAGGCTTGGGGCCAAAGAAGTAAATGATGATTAATACTAAAAGAACAATGCCCAGCCATTTGAGGAATTTCATGGTGCGTGGTTTGCATAAAGCTACGGGAAAAGGATAATTATGTCAATAGGCTGTTTTGCCGGGAAGATGGAATGGCGATAAGAAAACGAAAAGATAATATGGCTGACTGTTTACGTTAAAACGGTTTTCCTAAATCTCAACATTCCTAAATCCATATTACCGGGCATTGACTTGTCAAGAAGTTTGGTAACCGGGAGAACAATATTTTCTAATATATTAACTGCCTTACTCACCGGCTCACCCTCGGCTTTTTTCTTTGGGTTAAATAGTTTCCGTATTGCACCGCATACATAATAGCTGGCTGTTGTTTTTAAAAATGCTGTATCTACCAATGAGAAACCATTTTTTGAAAATAAAGAAGCATAATAGTCAACCGGTCGTCCAAGATTGGAAGCATGACCGGATATCTTTTTTTCAATACGTTCAAAGATGATGAGATCATCATTAGCTACGCGACAAATATCTTTTATCAATAGCGCTAACTGCTCTTCATTCGTATTATGCTGAAGAACGGTAGAGGTGAATACGATATCGAAATGGTTGTTGTCAAATGGCAATGAAATGCCATCTGTTTTGATAATGGCTACGTTTTTGTTGACCAATAATTCTTTTGCGATAGCAATCATGTTTGAAGAAATATCTGCCCCGGTAACTTCTTTGCAAGCCCTGGCTGATAAGTAAGCAAGATTACCGCCGGGTCCGCTGCCGATCTCCAGTACTGATTTATTGGTAAAATCAATCTGGTCAAGCCAGCGGAGAAACAGTTTTCTTTTATAGCGGTAGTAAGGATCAT
>JBDTPD010000062.1:0-11787 GCA_039932855.1 Chitinophagaceae bacterium
TATGTTCCATCACACCCATCACATGAAAATCTTCACCATCAAAAATGGCATCTATTTCTGCTTCCTGGCAGCGATCCAGGAAATGATCAACCAATATTTTATTGCCGGGAATATGTTTTAATAAACTCACCACGGCTTTTTCCACTTCTTCATCATTAAGAACGATCCTCATCCTTTGTCCGCCTAATACATAAGAAGGACGAACCAGCACCGGGTAGCCAACTTTATTGGCTACTACTATCGCTTCATCTACATCATGTGCTGTACCATATTCGGGATAAGGAATGTCCAAACGTTTAAGCATATCACTGAAACGTCCTCTGTCTTCAGCGATGTCCATGCTATCATAAGAAGTACCAATGATCTTAATTCCTTTCTCATCCAGTTTCTCTGCCATCTTCAATGCTGTCTGTCCACCAAGCTGCACAATGACACCGTATGGTTTTTCATGTTCAATGATCTCCCATACATGTTCCCAATAAACGGGTTCGAAGTATAGTTTGTCAGCCATATCAAAATCAGTCGACACCGTTTCGGGATTACAATTGATCATGATCGCTTCGTAACCACATTCTTTTATCGCTAATAATCCATGTACACAGCAATAATCAAATTCAATTCCCTGTCCGATACGATTCGGTCCGGAACCCAATACAATGATCTTTTTCCTTTCAGAAACTTTTGATTCATTGGAAGATATCTGTGGCTGACCTTGTGTAGAGCTTGATTCTGTTTCAAAAGTAGAATAGAAATAAGGTGTCTTTGCTTCAAACTCTGCGCTGCAGGTATCTACCATTTTGAATACCCTGGTAATGCCTGCTTCTTTTCTTTTTTTATAAACGTCTTCTTCATCGCCATGTTGGGTAATGCGACTTATCTGTTCATCACTGAAGCCATTCACTTTTGCTTCTCTTAATAATTCGAGTGGTAATGTGTCAAGATCATACTTCCCCATTTCCTTTTCCAGGTTGACGATCTTTTGAATTTCATAAAGGAACCAACGATCGATACCATTGGTAGCTTTGGAAATAGTACCAACAGAAATGCCGGCCATCAATGCATCCTTGATACGAAAGATGCGATCCCATTTCGGAATCTTGATATATTCGAGTAGTTCATCGGCATGCATTAGACTTTTTCCATAATAGCCGAGACCCACTGCATTATTTTCTAAACTCTGACAGGCTTTTTGAACTGCTTCGGTGAAGCTTCTTCCGATAGCCATTACTTCACCTACACTTTTCATTTGTAATCCCAATGTATCATTAGCGCCTTTGAACTTATCAAAGTTCCAGCGTGGGATCTTTACAATGACATAATCAAGTGCTGGTTCAAAATATGCCGACGTAGTTTTTGTGATCTGATTTTCTAATTCATCAAGATGATAACCGATCGCGAGCTTAGCTGCGATCTTTGCAATCGGGTAACCGGTGGCTTTTGATGCTAATGCAGAAGAACGGCTTACGCGTGGGTTGATTTCAATAGCAATAATTTCTTCTGTATCCGGATTCAATGAGAACTGTACGTTACAACCACCAGCGAAGTTGCCGAGATCTCTCATCATCATGACGGCGGTATTTCTCATCAGCTGCATAGCTGTATCACTTAGTGTCATCGCCGGTGCTACAGTAATTGAATCACCGGTATGAATACCCATCGGGTCAAAATTTTCCACCGTACAAATGATACAAACATTGTCAGCAGCATCTCTCAAAAGCTCCAGCTCAAACTCTTTCCATCCCAACACTGCTTTTTCTACCAGTACCTCGTGGATCGGTGACGCCTGTAATCCCCTGTTCAACGCTTCATCCAATTCATCTTTATCATGTACGAAGCCACCACCTGTACCACCGAGTGTAAATGAAGGGCGGATAACCAGCGGAAAACCGATCTCTTGTGCAAATTCTTTTCCTTCCAGGAATGAGTTAGCTGTTTTGGCGGGAGCAACCGGTACTCCTAATTGGATCATCCACTGCCTGAATTTTTCACGATCCTCTGCTTTATCGATCGCTTTGATATCGACACCGATCAAGCGTACGTTATATTGCTTCCAAAGGCCAATATCTTCTGCTTCTTTGGCCAGGTTGAGCGCAGTTTGACCGCCCATAGTAGGCAGTACCGCATCAACATCATTTTCCTGGAGAATGGTTTCAATACTTTCAACGGTCAGCGGCAGAAGGTATACCTTATCGGCCATCATCGGGTCCGTCATGATCGTAGCCGGATTGCTGTTGATCAGGTATACTTTAATTCCTTCTTCGCGAAGACTACGGGCGGCCTGGGTGCCAGAGTAGTCAAATTCACACGCTTGTCCAATAATAATAGGGCCTGAACCGATGATCAGGACTGACTTGATAGAATTATCTTTTGGCATTTTTTTGTTGAGATTGGGCCCGAAGATCCGGGACGGAAAAACAAATTGCGCAAAAGTAAGGGTTTGGGAGGGTTTTGAAACCAGGTGTGTAAATTTTTTATAAAAAAATCAATCACCGTTTTTCATGCAACTAATTTCTCTCAGTTGCTTCTCTTTTTATATTAACCAGTAAATTTGCGCCATTGAAAAAAGCATTATCACTCAACATGTTCCTGCGCTTTACTTTCGCGCTGCTGTTATCTGTGCCTTTCACAACGACCGCACAGACATTGAAAAAATATCCCCAGGGTTATTTTCGATGGCCACTCAATCTTTCGCCTGAAATCGTAGCCAATATGGGCGAGTTAAGAGCCAATCACTGGCATATGGGTCTTGACGTGCGTACCGCACAAAAGGTAAATCAACCTGTATACGCAGCAGCAGACGGATACATTGCATATGTTGGTATCAGGCCATCCAGCTACGGACGTTTTATTATTATCAATCATCCGAATGGACTGTCCACTTTATATGGTCACCTGAATGATTTTTCTCCGGCGCTCGAAGCATACGTCACGCAACAACAATATCAGCAGCAATCGTGGGCAGTAGAACTGGATATTCCGAAAGAAAAATTTCCTATTACCAAAGGCACGTTCATTGCCTATAGCGGAACAACCGGCGCTTCGCAAGGTCCACATGTGCATTTTGAAATAAGAGAAACAATATCGGGAAAGTGTTTGAACCCATTATTGTTTGGTATGCCTATTATTGATGCGGTGCCGCCAGCGATGGTAAAATTGGCATTGTATGATCGTAGTAAAAGTTTTTATGAACAAACGCCACAGATATATAAGCTGAAGAATACGGCGAGTGGCTATACCATTCTTCCCAAACCGGTTATTAAAACATCTTTTCAAAAAGTGAGTTTTGGCCTGGAGACTTATGACAGGATCAGTGGTTCGGCAAACCAGGATGGAATTTATAAAGCGCGTTTGTTTCTGGATAATGAATTGCAGGTAGAATTTATTATCGATAGCATCAGTTATAATGATACGCGATATATGAATGCGCAGATCGATTACAAATACAAAGCAAATGGCGGTAGTTATCTGCAACATCTTTCCAAACCACCCGGCGATAGAAGTGGCGTATATCATCCTGCCGCAGGAGACGGAACAATTTTTTTGACCGATACTGCTGCGCATAAAATAAGAATTGAAACAGAAGATGCGTATAACAATATTTCATCGCTGAATTTTTTATTGCAATGGAACGGCAGTTATGTATCGAGGCCGGAAATTGAGTCGCAAATTTTTGTTCCTAATATTACTAATGTGTTAGAGAAACCAGATTTTGAAGCATCACTTTCTGCAAACTCCATATACGATACCATCATTCCTTCTTACTTGCGCAGCAATGCAACTGAAACGTATGCTGTTTCTGCATTGCATAGATTGAATGATGAAACGACTCCGCTTCATGACAATATGACTATTCGTATAAAACCAGATAAGATCATTCCTGATGAATGGAAGAATAAACTGGTCATACGAAGAATAGGAAATAATGTAATAGCACGACCTGCACAGTGGCAGGGCAACTGGATAACTGCTACCTTCAGCGACTTTGGTTCGTTCCAGGCCTTTGCTGATGTAGTGCCGCCTTCTATTGGTGAATTAGGCAGTGGTGATACAGTTAACCTTAGCGCGTCGACAAGAATCATTTTTACTCCATCGGATAATTTTGGCATAAAAAAATTCCGTGCAGAGCTTGATGATCAATGGCTTCGGTTTACCAATGACAAAAGCAGGTCGTGGATCTACATCTTTGATGAAAGATGTCCTTATGGCATTCATAAATTAAAAGTAACGGTAGAAGATATAGCTGGAAATGTAACGACAAAGACGTGGTGGTTTAAAAAATATCCTTATACGGCGCCGCCGAAGAAGAAAAAGACTGTGAAGAAAAAGGGTGGTGCGAAAAAGACAGCAGTAAAAAAGAAGAAAAAATAATTATGAGTTATGAATTAAGAATGATGAATACCGAATGAGCGTATTCATCATTCTTAATTCATAACTCATAACTCATAATTATTATAATGGCGATAACATTAAAAGAAGGCGGCAAAGCTCCCTCATTCACTGGCACAGACCAGAATGGTAAAAAGGTATCGTTGGCTGATTACAAAGGAAAGAAGCTGGTATTATACTTTTACCCGGAAGATGATACGCCTACCTGTACTATTCAAGCCTGTAACCTGCGCGATAATTATGGACTATTAAAGAAAAATGGATTTGAAGTTGTTGGTGTTAGTCCGGATGATGAAAAGAAACATAAAAAATTTGAAGCCAAGTTCGATCTTCCTTTTACATTGATCGCTGATCCTGGTCATGCTATATTGGATAAGTATGGGGTATGGGGGGAAAAGCAAATGTTTGGCAATCACTATATGGGTGTACATCGCACCACTTTTGTATTAGATGAAAAGGGGGTGATCAAAAAGATCTACCCCCGGCCTAAGAATAAGGCGCACTCAGAAGAGATCATAGCCGACTGGAAAGCAACTAATGGGTAAGAAATCCATTGTGTCGAGCCATGAATAGAACTCATCGCATTGCATATTATTTGGTTTTACGATGACGAAAGAATAATCTCACTTTTCTTAACAGATAGCGGAAGAACGTATAAGTCATATTAGGCAAGGTCACCGGTACCAATACCAACACACCCATCTGATCATTATATCCCGGATTGATCGATAAGAAGTATTGCACGTCCTTATCGGTGCTTTTTACAAAACGATCAATATCTGTTTCTTTAAATTTTACCTGGAAATGAATTTTTAATACAAATGGATTTACTTCTTTTTTATCCAGGTTCATTGACTTGAGCAGATCATTCTTAAACGCTAATATTTTCTCCGGTGTATTATCATTTCTTCTTGGATAACATTTAAGTGTGTACTTGCAGATCATCGCATACATCAATGGGTTGGCCATAAATCCTGCGACATACACGGGAGTGAAAAGATGTCTCAGCTTATAACGCATGTACTTGAAGAAAAGCCCCTGCAGCGGAAATTTCCCTTTCTTATAAGTATCCAATAGACCAAATGCTGAACGAAGAATGACTATCTTTTTTCCATTCACCCTGCGTGGATAAGCAGCGGACGTACAGAATCCAGCGAGATTGTTTTCTTTATAAATGAATGTCATGTCGAAACTATCAGGATACTGACCGAAATAGTAAAGCATAAATTCACGTTTGGTTAATGATGGATTCAACGTCAACCTGAATATTTCAAATAAGACATCTAACAGGTTTTTATCAGGATTGATATCACTCAGATCATAGTTTTTTAAATTAAACATGACAAAGAATTGTAAGGTTACATAATGGTGATTCCTATGTAGCCTCCGGAAGCTTTGAAATGCTGTACAGTCTTTTACCAGTCCTTCAAACCTGGCCGATCAATGCATTGATGAAACAGTGATTGCGCTTTTTGTTTCTGTTGTAAAAATGGAGAATCTGCCGCGTGTGGATGTTTTCGCGGGATAAAAGAAGGGGTAAGCGGGATGCTTTTCTTTTAAAACTGATTAAAGGATAGACTGATTAGCGCCAATGCAGATGTCTTGTATGCATCAGTGATATTAAAAGTCAATTCATCCATATAGTATATGTAAGGAGTATTGCTGCTGCGGTCGAGGTATTTTACATTAACGAACTGGCTTGGGTTAAATCTTACGATGAAAGGCGGCAACTGTTTTTCTAAATCTTCCATCTTTATGACGGATTGCCATTGTGTTTTATTTTTTAAATTAAATACGACATTATGTTTTGATCCCTCTCTACTGCTTATATACCGGATATCGTCCCATAATATATTCTTGCGCATCTCTCTTTTTTCTTTACCTATTGGTAACTGCGTTACATCAAAAAAACTTCCCAGCGTTCTTCTTATTCCCATATGCTCGGCGATAGGTTTGAGCCTATCGAGATCTGCTATCAATTGCTGTTTGTCAAGTGGTTTATTTCTTTTGACAACAAATGCGCCGAAGCGACTTGCTGCGGTGCGATTTTCTTTTGTATTCATTCCGGTGACGATCATTACCACGCACCAGAAATGCTCAATGATATAATTGCCAAGTTGGATGCCTGTTTTCTTTCCTTTGAGTTCAATATCGAGTACGGCAATATGAGGAATACCTGTTTTCAGCACATCCAGTGCAGCTTCATAGCTATCTACAATGGCATATTCAGGATGTTTTAATACCTCGCAATCATTTGCTTCAAAAAAATCTACGAGGTCACCGTATATGAGTGATTTATCTTCTACTAATAATACTTTCAATGGCTGATCCATACTAAGCTTTACATAAAGATAATTTCAAAATTAGCTCCTTCATCATTGTATTTTTTCAGCGAGCCTTTCAATCCTCCTACTAATGTCTCAACGATGTCCATGCCTGATCCTTTTCCATCATTTGGGATAAACCCTTTACCATTATCAGAGATGCTGAGCTTATAGTCGCCTTTTAATGTTTTGGAGAGATTAACATGTACTATTCCGTCCTTGTTTTCAGTAAAGGCATGTTTAAATGAATTGGTAACAAATTCATTTATTATAAGACCGATGTCAACAGTTTTTTCTGAGGGGAACATAAATTTTTCTGTTGTATTGATAATTATTTTTCCTGGGGCATATACGGTATTATATAAATTTTCCAGCAATTGCAAGTACTTATTGGCAGATACAATATTGGTTTCATTTTCCTGATATAAAACATCTTGTATTTCACCGATTGCCTGAAGGCGTAACTCTAATTTGTTAAACGAAATCTTATCATTGCTATACTTTCCTGTTTTTGAGGCTGCTGATTTGATAATAGTAATTAAATTCAAACTTCTATGCCGAAGTTCTATCCTGTATCCTTCTATTTTTCTTCTGTAATAAAACTGTTGCACGGCTATTAATAAAATTAATATTGATATTGCAACTGCTGCAATAAGCCAGTTGTTTTTGGTTCTGATAGTCATTGCCTGAATAGTATTTTCCTTCTGTTGTAATTGAAGACTATCCTTTGTACGTTGTGTTTGAAATCTTGTTTCCGCTGCAATTATTTGTTCCTGTTGTTTTGTTTCAGGCATGCTATCTGTATTTGCAAGCATCGTTTCTATTTTCTTTAAAGAAGAATAGAATTCTTCGTCTGTCAGATCTTTATAAGCGCTGTCGGTAACGCCCCAGACCTTTTTAATACTTGCGATAACCTTTTTGTCTTCGCCAGGGAATTTTTTCAGGTATTTATCCAACAGATTGGATAATACGGCTGGTGGATATTGCTTCCGGACCGCCTTGATCTTTTCCAATGCATAATAGGCTGCTGAATCTGATTTTCCTTCGTGCGCTTTTAAAATGCTGATTGATTCATTTAATAGTATGCCCAGGTTATCATTTTTCAATGCTTTATTTTTCGCAGTGGCGTCAGCTGCGATTTTATCTGCGCCCTCATAATTTTTTTGCAGCTTTAATAGGTCTATGCGTAAAATGGCTTCAGCTACCAGGCCTTTTGCATTGCTCGTTAGGGAAAATATCTTTTTTGCTTCATCGAGATAATAGGCACTACTATCGATATTTTTTTTGCTCAGATAAACTTGTGCTATTGACAGATCGTCATTTGCGGCCCTTACAGGATCAGCTATTTTAGAAAACAGATCTCTTCCTTTTAAATAGTATTCGATTGCTTTATTTTCATTTTGTGCGGTATGAAATGCGAATCCTAGTATATCGTAACAGGCCGCTTCCTGTAAAAAATTATTGTTTTTTATATAATAGTCCAGTGCTTCAAAAACAAGATCACGTGTTTGCTCAGTTACGCTTGCAGCGGAAACACTTACCTGCCCTATCCATCGCTTATTATCTGCTATCAATTTCTGATCATTGAAATGGGTAGCGAGATCGAGACTTTTTGTAAAATAATTACTTGCCTGGTTAAATTGATTTTGCTGATTGTAATAGATTCCCCAGGCGTAATTAAGATTAGAGGCATTACGATCATCTTTGTTTTTTTCTGTAACCTGAATTCCTTTGGTCAATATCCTGTTGGCCATACTCATCTTTTCCTGGTGCATGAGATCAATGGCATAGTAGTAATAAGCTATTGGAATAAGTTTGGCACTATTAGCATTTTCTGCATGAAAAATAAAAAGAGAATCATATTGAAGTAATTGACTGTTTTGATTCTTTCGCTCCAATACAGCTAATGAATTATAGGTGCAGGCAATCAGCGTTTCGTTTTTTAACTCTTCTGATATCCGCAATGCTTCCTGTGTCAGCGTTTTTGCTTTAGCGAGGTCAGATTTATAAATCAGCTCTGTTTGGAATAACAGACCGATAACTTTGAGAGAATCTTTCCGGGAATTCACAATACTGTCCGGAGAAGACTGCGCAAAAAGAAAAAAAGGGCTGATAAGGAAATGGTAAATAAAAAAAATTCGACGGGGCATTTTATTTTGAAAATAAGTAAAACACTGCAATTCAGAATATTTTCTTAGCTGCAGTGTTTCTATTATGGAATCATCAACCTTAGAATTAAGTAAGCATTTATCTCTTCGTATTCTCGTCTATGTTCGTAAGTGTTTTGTTTATGCGGAAAAGAACAATCATAAATTCACACCAAAGGCGCCAGAATACATTTCCGAAGATCAAAATCAATAGGCCCATCAAGGTGCCGCCGGCAAATGGACCATCTCCATAATCCCTGTAGCCACGACTGCTGCCGCCACCTTTGAAAAGCATCATAAGTCCTGCAATAGTAATGAGCACTGCTACGATAACATATAATATCTGCATGATCTGAAGGGCAATCATTTTCCGGAAAGAAAAAAAATCGCTCCAGTTAAAACCAGTTGACTGAGTGGTTGGCCTGATTGTTTGTTCCATACTTGTAATGTTTAAACGATTAAGTGATAGATAATGGTTACTAGTTTTAAAATGCTTTTTTACCGGCTAACTTTTTTTCATCATTTATTTTTTCCAATAAATAGGTATAGTTAGAGCTGAGGACGCCAAACGAGATCGCCTTTTTTACTTCTGACTCTGCTTCCGGATATTTCGAGGCGCAATAAAGACCAACGGCATAATTATATACTGCCATTGGTTTTAATTTATCCTTTAATGATTCATCAGTGGCGTATTCTTTAAGTATACTCAGCGCCTCATCATAATTGCCACCGTCAATGAAAGTCATCGCTGATCCCAATTTCTTAAATGGATTTTTAAAAGTGATCATTGGTTTCTCAAAAGAAACTTCTATTTTTTCCTGGTAGGGCAGAATAAGCCTGGTGATATCTTCTACGATCAAATTGATAGCATCCTGCAGGATCTGATCCGTATTTAATTTAGCAGGAGTGGTGCATTTTTTTTCTGATGTCTGTTTGATCGCATGCACAACCTTGTCGGCGAAAATCATTTTGCCTGTTTTTATATCAATGAGTTTGATATTGATTGATAACTCGCCGGTTGCGGCCCAGTAATATTGTTCTGAACAACCATTGACAACAATTCCTTGTTTTTCTGAATAAAGATTCTGTTCTACTTTATCATTTTGAATACGACCCACGATGAGCAATGCAGAGTTCAATTTCTTACTGAGTGCAGAAGTTGTCTTTTCGTCGATCATTTGTATATCGCTGCTTTTCTGCGACGACAAGATCTGTGTCAATGCGTTTCTATCCACTACTTCGTAAGTCTTTGAATTGAATAAGCGTGAGGTCAGAGCATCGGTAATGTCCATCGAGCGTGTTGTTTTCATTCCAGTAGGACCTGTAATATCGCCAACAGCTATTTGCTTGTAAACGCTTAGGTCAATTTGTGGACTTCGGGACTTTTCGATGGTAATAGAGTTTTGTGCGGTCATTTGTAAAACGACCAGCAACAGGACGGCGGTGAAGATTTGTTTCATACTTTTTTTCTGAAGGTGATTTAATGAAAATGATCAGGGGTGCATGAATTCATCCGGTGCCAGATGGCGCCAGCATTTTTGCACGATCATTCAAAGGAAGAAAGGAGAGATAGCGACGCTGTGGTTATTGGCGACTATTCATTTACGGAGTCAAAAATCAAGTAATGCGGGAAAATATGTTGTACCCCCAGAGGGTACAGCCAAAAGTTTTTTATAAAAGACCAGCCTTTTGGAGATAGGCAGCTGCGTCGGCTACGGTAGTGAAGTCATGATGGAAGTAATCGCGGGATTTTTTTAGAAATCGTTTGCAATAAGTATCCACTGTGTGTGCGGACACTTTCATGATAGTGGCAATTTCATGTTGTTTTATTCCCGGTGTATAGGCCATTATTCTTGCAGTCTGAAATTCATTTACAGAAAACACTTTGAGGCTGAGAAAATTTTCGAGAACCTGCTTCATCACGATCTCACCACGTTCTGATTCCATTTCGCCTTTATCGGTGAAAAAACTGGGTGACAATGATTCGCCGTTATAGTTACCTATGATGGTAAACTCATTCAGGTATTCGGTCAGCCTGTTTTCCTGGTCATACTGAAAAACAGAAGCTGTTCTTTTTATCAGTAAGTAATTCCCTTTATAATGACGAAGCGCGATCAGGCTTGAGTAACGCTGTACCATAAACTCAAGAGAGAATTTTCCGGTACAAAGAATATTGCAAAGCTGAAGAAATACAGTGTGTGTTGATTTTTGAAGACCCGGATGTACAAGCCCCCAATATTTTTTCAGTGTAAATTCTTTTTCATAATAACCGAGCCATCGTTGAATGCCTTCATTGGCGGTGATCTCAAATGTTTTCATATTTACAACGAAAAAGAAACGTTCACTACCAATAGTTCTTTTTAGTGAGTCGATCTCTGCCGCCTGGCTCTCTGTACTGACCATAGATGGTACTGGTTTGTCAGGAAAAATGGAGACCACATACTTTCTTAAGGCATCAAAATCAGATGGGTCGAGCGAGGACTGCATAAGTGGTAATAATGGAGTATGAAAATAAGGCATAAATGTCTAATTATCAGTGGGGCCTACAGTTGGCAGTCGGCAGTTGGCAGTCAGCAGTCGCTGCGCTATACCTGTGATTCTTTTTCTGGTTTCGGAATGTTTGCCGACTGCCAACTGATTTTCTGTTAGAAAGCAACTGAATTTTCTTTTTAGCCGATATGGTATCAAACCAATTTTTCTTTTATGAGGATAGTTCTTCTTCTGTTTTTTTCTACTTCTGTGCTCTATGCTATTGGTCAGGATAGTACGATGACCTCTGAAAGCAGTGAAACGAAACCCGCTGAAACAAAGTACCAGACATGGATCTTCCAGTCTCCGCGACTTATCAATGCAAACACCGTTCAGTTAGTCCCTAATGGCTTACTTGAATTTGGGGTCACGCATATGTTTGGTGATGCGGCCGGTGATTT
>JBDTPD010000063.1:0-11726 GCA_039932855.1 Chitinophagaceae bacterium
CCGATAAAGACGTGGATGGTTTTCACCCGGTGAATATTGGAAAAATGGTACAGGGTCAACCTACTTTTATTCCTGCTACTCCACATGGCATCATGCTGCTGCTGGCACATTATAAGATCGAAACAAAAGGCAAACATGCTGTAGTTATCGGAAGAAGTAATATCGTTGGCCGCCCCATGAGCATATTGCTGAGCGAAAATCATAATCCCGGTAACTGTACCGTAACGATCTGTCATTCTCAAACAAAGAATATCAAAGAGATTTGCCTGCAGGCAGATATTGTAGTAGCTGCATTGGGTCGTCCCGGTTTTGTCACCGGTGATATGATCAAAGAAGGAGCTATCATTATCGATGTAGGGATCACCCGTGTGGAAGATGCATCGAAGAAAAGCGGCTTCCGGTTACGGGGCGATGTTGACTACGACAGCGTTGCACCAAAATCGTCCTGGATAACACCGGTACCCGGTGGCGTTGGTCCTATGACCATTGCGGCGCTGATGAAAAATACATTCCGCTCCTGCGAAATGAAGAATTAAGCCTGGATACATTACTGTTCGACAGATCTATTGATCCTCATTCACCCCGGTTTTGCCTGTGTCTTGTTCGGGTCATGTTCGGGAAAACAGGCTGTTTTCAGGGTAAAACAGCCTGTTTTCCCGAACATGACCCGAACAAGACCCGACTGAAACCCGACCATGGATGTTTTATCAACCAGAATTGAGGTGTACCTTTGCCGACTGTGTTACCGGAAAATGATATGACTATTTCAGAAAAGACTACCATGAATGTTCTACCCGTTATGGAGCATTTTTATACGCTCCAGGGTGAAGGATTTCACCAGGGAAGGGCAGCTTATTTTATACGACTCGGCGGCTGTGACGTAGGATGTGTATGGTGCGATGTGAAAGATAGCTGGGATGCAGGCAAACACCCCTTGTATAAATCAGATGACCTGATAGCAATCGTCAAAAACACAGCCTCAGAAATTGTAGTGATCACCGGTGGTGAACCATTGATGCATAACCTTGATCGATTGACGAGTGAATTGCAGCAGGCTGGTTTAAAAACACATATTGAAACATCAGGCGCTCATCCACTGAGTGGCAACTGGGATTGGATTTGTTTATCTCCTAAAAAATTTAAATCGCCACTGCCGGATATCTTACCTGAAGCAAATGAATTGAAAGTAGTCATCTTTAATAAAAGTGATTTTGACTGGGCAGAAAAATATGCGGCACTTGTTTTTCCATCCTGCAAACTATACCTGCAACCCGAATGGGATAAAGCTTCGGTAATGACCCCGTTGATCATTGATTACATTCTTGCAAATCCAAAGTGGGAACTTAGCTTGCAAATTCATAAATATATTAATGTTCCATAAATAAGAATAAGGAACTGAATGTCGAACACGGAACAAGGAATATCGAATCATGAAGTGAATACACTTCTTTATTCAACACTCTTCCTTACTCCCCTTTAGGGGTTGGGGGTACTTCTGCATTTTACATTGCCCCTATTTTCCGATTACTACTTTAGTACTGTTACTATAAGAAGTGATCTCCGGCCGGTACATACATTGCAACGAAGCTGGTCCGCTGGTAAAGCTTCCTTCCTGCGCTACTTTTAATTCATAGGTGATCTCATGTCTGCCGGAAGGAATAAAGTCGGTGAAAAACTGGAAGCCGGCATCCCTGACAGATTTATAATAAGTAATACTGTTATATTCATAACCACTCTCTATATCTTCAGGTTCATACGCGGCGGCACGTTTATCATCGATATATACATAGCGCAGCGGTCGCACAGATTGAATGCTGATAACTACACGAACCTTATCTGCAATTTTCAATTGTATGCTTTCCGTTAATGGTTTCCATGTTTTCAGACTATCGTTCCATACATAAAATTGCTTGTCAAGTTGCACGTCTTTATTAAGACTGCTTAATTTATCCGATGCACTGAAATAATAAAGTGCGATGTTTCCTTTCGCAGGCTGTTTCTCTTTTTTATAAATATGAATAGTAGCAGGCGCTGTTGTTGATTTGGTATGAAGAAAAGACATTCCACTAAATAAATCGTCCGATACAGATAGTGTTTCATTGGCCGCTTCAGCAGTGATAGTTTGAACAGGACCAGTAACACGACTATCCTGTTTGCTTAACAACCCAATGGCAGCAGCCGTAGCTTTTGTACTGCTCCAATGATGCTCGCTCTTTGCCGTCATCAGCCATTTTGTAATGCCTGCTCCTTTATCAATACCAGCTTCTGAAAATGCCTGTGCAATCAGCACGATTGTTTCTTCTGCAGAGTTGGTCAGATCATCTGTATCAGCAAGATCTTTCCAGCGCATACCGTAGTTTTCATCTTCTATGGCTAATTGCCGGATAGAGCGAAGTCTGTTGAGAGCCAGCGTATGCAATTCGGCATCTTTTTCTCCAAAACGTAAAGACGAAATACACAATAGGGCCTGCTTGTATAAAGTATAAGTTGCTATGTCTTTCCATTCCTTTAGCAACATCTTCCGGTAAATAGTCGTTATGCTATCGTTCAATGGATATTCGCTGATCCAGTTACTACGCGCATACAGGTAATATAAATCCTGGGAAAATTCCAGGTGAGCCATTTTCTCCGATACTGATTGATCACAATATCGCATCAGGTTATGGATAAAAGTTTGGTATCGCTCAAGAAATTTAGTTGCCGGGATCAATTGATTTTCTTTTTTCAGTTCACCAAATCCCCTGAGTAAATAAATGGAAATATAAAAATCACTATGTCCGCCGGGAAACCAACTGATACCTCCATCCTTCTGTTGCATTTCATATATTTTTTGCAATTTTTCATTGATCGCAGAAAGAGTGCGTGATGTATCCAATAAGTTTAACAGGTTTTTTTGCTGCAATGATCTTTGATTACCGAGATTGAGCCACGGCATCGTTTCTTCTGCGAGTTCGGCGGGTAACTTTTCCTGCTGTCCCTCTTTTTCTTCACGTGCCTTTGCCATGACTAATGACTGCTGAGCCATGCTATCAGTTCGCATTATCCGAAGTGCCGTAATATTTGCCAATAGTTTATTAAAAGTTTGTTCAGCACATCCATAAGGATAATTAGCAAGGTCCGCGAGTGAATTGATCAATGCCGATTGTGGTTTTTGAACAATCGATAATCCTATTCCATAAATATTATCCGGCTTTATTTCTTGCTGCAATTGTATGATCGTATCTGTAGCGTTTTTGATCACGAATGAATGATTATCGCGGACAAAGATGGCGGGACTTAATACCGGGATAATATGTTCTTCTCCATCTGCAAAGTTCTCTGATCTGACAGTGATCACGATCTTTAATGGATTTAACTGCGTGGGCGGAACTTTTATTTCAAAAGAGGAAGAGGTTGTCAATTTTTTTGCAATAGAAAAGTCATGTTGTGAGACTGTCACCATTTTTGATGTCAGATCATCGCCGGTTACCTCATCTTCGATCTTACAAATAATTTTACCTGATGCGTTATTTGTATCAAGGTTAGAAATGCGGCTTTGTAATATGATCCGGTCACCCTGGTATAAAAGCCTCGGCATATTCGGCTGCACCATCAATGGCAATTGTGTAGTCAATTTTCTTTCCAGATATGCAAAGCCCATATTTTTTGTGTGCGCAAGTATTTTCCAGTTCCACTCAGTAACACTTTCGGGCATAGTAAAACTAAAAGAGTATAATCCTTTCCGGTCCGCATGTATGGCAGGAAAGAAGAAAGCGCTTTCGGAAAAATTTTTTCTTGGAATAATTTCAGGTTCTGGTTCTTTTGGTAAAATGATATCTCCTTTTGTGCTTAATATCAATACACCATTTGATGCACGTGCGCCATATATCGAAGATGCATCTGCACCTTTTAATACTAATCCTGCTGTTATTAGATTCACATCAATTTTATCCAGATCACCTTCATAAATAATCCCATCAAGAATGACCAATGGCTCACTATAAGCAGAAATACTGGACATACCACGTATCGCAATTGAGCTTAAAGAACCTGTCGTATTTTGCCTTTTTGTTTCGTAGCCAACTACTATCACGTTGTTGAGTCGCTCACTATTAAAAAAGATCCCCGCTGTAGTGCCGTAGAGAGTGGTAGATATATCTTTCGCGCTTATTTGATTGAGTCCTCCTTGAGATGAAAGTCTATTAATACCACCTCCAATTCTCCAATAATTGTATTCTGTGTCATGCATAAAATCTGCAGGATTCAACCACCAGATATCCATCCCTGAAAAAGGTCTTATTGATTTTGGTTGGTAATGATAGCGGCTATAATTATCGTTACCTCCTTCGATATTATTCATATTTTTCTCCCACTGAAAGCTTACATCACGATAATCAGTTCTCTCATTTGGTTTTTCCCATGTATGCCTTTCTAATTCATCCAACGATGCGTCGTACATTGTTGTCATTATTTCGGCAGCGACATTTTCATCTTTTGTTTTAACAGACAGCGTAAAAGTTTCCTGGTCACCGGGAATAAGTTTTTTCCTGTATTTTTCAATAATAATCTGCGGCTCGCCATACAGTTGCTTACCTGCAATAAAAATATCCTCTAATTCTGTATATAGCTCGTTATTGAGCATGGATACATGTATAAGTTGTGCGGTTCCCACGGCTGAAGTAGGCAGCTTTACCTGGTAGCGTTGCAATCCCGACGATGTTTGTTTTTCATCATAATAGTATTGTATGCCTTTTGCTTTGTCCTTTGTATAATATGCTAAATAAAATATAGAGTACATCGGCTGTACGGTATTTCCATAATAATAACTGGTTGTATCGCCGGCATTGAGCGAGTTGCTTTTAAGATTTGAAAATGACCAGGTAGCTTGCGGGAATTGCCTCTGTTGTTCATCAAATATGCTGAATGATCGCTTGGATTCACCACGCAGAATACCTTCTTCTTTACATTCAGTGATTATCTCATATTTTCCAGCGGTAAGTAACACGGGATTGATCTGTATATTTTTTCCTATGCCGGTAGTTAGCGTGTCAGAGAAAACGAATTCCCTCGTTTCATTTTCTTCAACAGACATTATCTCAAGAAAAGGGAAAGTCTGTTGCAATTCATTTTTATCATAAAGCCATAGATCTGTTTTTGCCAAATCTCTGTCATTGAATAACTTTTTATTTTCAGTTATTCTATACAACCTGATATCTATTTTCTTTTTAACCGGCCCTTCGTTCCGATCGCTGGTGGAAATTGGAACAGGATAAAAATGATTACGCTCATACACACCAGCCAGCCGTATGTTGATTTGAACTGGCCGCGAAGACACATCTACGCGTGCCTTAGCAGAATAAGATTCTCCTGTTGCATCTACGGCATCTACATCAAGATCGTAATTAAAGGACCAGAGTTTATCTTTCATATCCATAATCCGCAATAAAGAATCGTTTACTTTAATAATGAATTCACCTTTATTATCTGTATACCCGCTGGTGTCTATATTAAACCGATCAGCTACTGATGTTTTCTTTACAGGCAAGTTGCTATTTCTTTCTAATGAGTACTCCAGTTTCACATTATTCAATGCAGCGCCGGCAAAAGATTTGACCTTTATCTTAAACTCGAATTCATCTCCGGGCAATAATTGTTTCTTTGGCTTCTCGATAGTGACAGTATAAGTAGGTCGTTTGTATTCTTCTACCATAAATGTTCCTTCCCGCCATTTAGTATCCAGGTAATCAGGCTCAATATTCCATTCACCTGTTGCGGCTGTTTTAGGTATTTTGAAAGAACCTGATACTGAACCAAAAGAGTTAGGAACAATGTCCAGTGAATCCATTTTTTTACCAAAAACATCTTTGATCAATAAAAGTGGTTCCATTTCCTTCAGCCATTTTTTATATACACTACCAAACAGCCTTCCCTTCAGATTTTTTCTGTTCATGATCATCGATTCACCCGTCTTCTTATTTTTTGTAACAAATATTGCCTTGTAGTAAACAGTTTGTCCCGGACGATAAATAGACCTATCGGTAAAGATGTAAGCCGAGGCATTTTCATCATAGAAATCTATCAAATCACTATATTCTTCTTTGGTATATATTTCATCTGATTCATCATTATCAGTATAATCCTTATACTCAACCGATTTATAAGTGGTATCGCCCTGATAATAAACCTGGAGATCTTCATAGTCATCACTACCTATCATTACATATCCTTCCTTGTTGACTATATAATTTTTAGCCATTCGCTGATAAGCAGGTCCGGGGTTAGCTGTCTTTTTAAAATAAGACGCTGTTACATTCGCGCCAGTCAATGGCATACCTGTTTTCCGGTTTAGAATATAGACCCGTTGATCTATATTGGTAATCCCTATTGCGGTAACAGCAAAGAAAATGGGGCGGGCCATGAACAATGTGTCTGTCAACGGATGAATAGAATAGATGATCGCAAACTTACCAGCAGGCATTGCATCCAGTTTTAAATAGGCAGCGTGGTTATTATAATCCCCGGTGGCAGGCAATGCGATTGATTTATCGGTAATAAATGGTTTTGCAAACAGAAACGAAAAACCAGGATCATAATCTGCAAAGGAAAGTTGATTGACGTTTTTAAACTCTCTGTTTTTCGGATACTCATTTTCATTAAGTTTAATAATGCGATAATATAATGAATCGGCATTTTTAAACTTTAATTCAGCCAGTATAGGTTCATTGATTAGATTATTCGCCTGAAGCTCCAGCTTCATAAAACTCTTTTTCATGGATATTTCCATGCTTAACAATGATTCCTTTAAATAATAAAAGCTATCCAGCAAATTTGTATTCGCCTGAAATAGTTTTAATGCCTTTTTTGCATGAAAACGATAAGTGCTATCAAAGCCGTCAGTGTGAAAAAGCATTCCCGGATAATCATACAAGTTTTCTTTTTCAGGAAAATAATTGTCTGCCTGTTTATTCCATAACAAGCAAAGCTGATAAACAGCACATGCTTTGGCAGGTCCACTGGTTGTATTGACCTCTGTTTGGAGGTAATGCTCATATCCTGTATGAAATGCAGAGTCAGTATTAGTACTTAACCATTCATAAAAACTCTTACGCGCTATTAATTCAATGAATGACCATGTGCTTGTATCTTTCCGGTGATAATTCAACCACTCACTATAAAGCGAATGACGAATTAATCCGTTTTTATTCCCCATTGTAAAAGAATCCAATTTTGCCGCAAATGCGTGTGGTGAAAGAATAATCCAACCTAAATCCATTTTTTTATTTATTGGTGAATATCTTTTACCCCAATTACTATTGATCTGCTCGGCAATTACCAGATCATATAGATCGGGCTTATATAAAAATTCTAACGGATGGGAAGACAGCCATAATAATTCATCAATATTATCAATGCTGATATTTTTAGAGAGCTCCTTTGCTTTATTAAAACAGACCTGCGCCAGGCTATCGAGTTGTTCATTACTCTGTGCTGCATAATTCACTGGTATATCGGTCCGTTCATATGTCTGTCGCTGAAACCTATTATCGCGGGTAGTAAAATTTATCAATCGCTTTCCTAATATCACCTGCGCACATACCTCCAATAGTGCAGAGTTTTTTGAATTACTGAGCAGACTATCTAATACTGAACTATTTTTAAAATACATGCTGTCTTCTGTCCGCAGATCTGCGATCCATATCTTATAATTATAGCATCGGATCGCCTGTACATATTTTTTTTCATTCATCGCCTTTGCCAGGAGAACATCCACTTTACCCGATATATCCCTAAGATTATTCCTTTTTTCAATCGAAGTATCAATAGAAAGCCAGGTTTTTGGAGAAAAATCATTCTGCGCAAAGACAGATTTACAATGAAATAAGCATAGCAGGACAGCCAGTAATCGCCAGTTAGTCATAAGCAGTTTTTTTATCAGATGCAGCAATAATTATCTTTACACAACGTTCCCGATAATAAAACCTATAGACCTATCAAATGTACCATAGGTCTAAGCGATTCGCTAAATTTGCAAAATGAAAACACCAATATTTCTATTTATTTCCTGCCTGATCTCTATTCATGCCTTCTCTCAATATAACCCTGATAAAATAGATAAAAAAGCCGTGATCCTGTATGGACAGGCCATGCAACGTGCCGATGAAGGCAACCTTACCTTGGCAGCCGGTCTTCTTCAGCAATGTATTCAAATCGATTCAAAATATGTGGATGCTTATTTATCACTGGGCGGCGTATTCGGTCAATTAAAAAGTTATAAGTCCAGTGTCGATTATTATGAAAAAGCATTTTTGCTCGATACCGTTTATACAATAGAATATAAACTCCCCTACTCTATTAATCTTGCCGGCATGGGAGAGTTTCAAAGAGCACTTGATGCCATCAATGACCTGATGTTGAAAAAGCCACCAAAGAATTCTACTTCATTAAAAGCTGTTGAATATCGTAAACGTTGTTATGAATTTGCTGTTAGCTATGCTGCCAAACATCCGGCAGGTAGTTATGTTTTTGCTCCGCAAAATGCAGGCAGCAACATCAACAGCAATGAATCCGAATATTTCCCTTCTTTGACGATTGATGGCAGTGAAATGGTTTTTACGCGACGACTGGGATCATTCAATGAAGATTTTTTTTACAGCCACAACAACAGCGATCAATGGGATAAGGCAAAGCCGATGGAAGGCAATGTGAATACAGAACAGAATGAAGGCGCACAGAATATTTCACAGGATGGACAATGGCTTGTCTTTACCGGTTGTAATCGTCGCGATGGTTTTGGAAGTTGTGATATTTATATTTCCTATCATGACAACAATGGATGGAGCGAAGCGCTGAATCTTGGCGGACATATCAATTCTGCTGATTGGGAATCTCAACCATGTTTATCTCCCGACAAACGCGATCTCTATTTTGCCAGCCGTCGCCCCGGTGGTTATGGCGGCAGTGATATTTATGTTTCGCACCTCCTGGCAACCGGCAAATGGAGTGATCCGGAAAACCTGGGACCAGATATAAATTCCAGTGGTGACGAACAATGTCCTTTCATTCATGCCGATAATCAAACATTATATTTTACCTCCAATTACTGGCCCGGCTATGGTGATGATGATCTGTTCTTTATTCGTAAAGGACCTAATGATTCATGGAGCAAACCGGAGAACCTGGGTTATCCTGTGAATACCATCAATAAAGAAGGCACATTATTTATTACAGCCAATGGCAAGACTGCTTATTATGCCAGCGATCGTAATGATAGCAAAGGTGGATTGGATATTTACAATTTTGAATTAAGAGAAGATCTTCGTCCATCGCGTACGCTCTGGGTGAAAGGCCAGGTGTTTGATAAAAAAACGACAAAGGGTTTACCTTCTGCAGTAGAACTGATCGATCTGGCTACCAAACGACTTATTTCAAAAGTGCAGACAGATGAACAGGGTAATTACCTGATCACTTTACCAACAGGTAAAGACTATGCCTTCAATGTAAGTCGTAAAGGATATTTATTTTATTCTGATAATTTTTCATTGATCACTAAAATACCCGACTCAGTATATCAGAAAAATATTCCATTACAACCACTTGAAGTAAATGCAAGTATTGTATTAAAAAATATATTCTTTGATGTCAACCAGTATTCACTGACAACAGCTTCACAAATTGAATTGGATAAGATCGTACAATTGTTATCAGAAAATCCAACAGTAAAAATTCAGATCAGCGGTCATACTGATAATGCAGGTACACCTGCCACCAATCTTACCCTCAGCAACAACCGCGCAAAGGCAGTTGTAAATTATCTCAGCAGTAAAGGCATTGCGGTAGCACGACTTTCATTCAAAGGCTATGGCGAATCACAACCAATCGCTCCTAATACGACGGAAGAAGGGAAAGCTACTAATAGGAGGACGGAGATGAAAGTGATAGCACAATAAATTAAGAGTTATGAATTATGAATCTCATTCATAATTCATAACTCTTAATTCTTAATTGCAGTTTCTGCATTTTACATTTTATTTTTCTTACTTTCAATGTCTGAATGGATTTGTGATGCAGGATTTGTTATACCAGATAGGATTAACCCTTGTCCCGAACATAGGTTGTGTACATGCGAAGATCTTGGCGGAGAAGTATGGAAGTGCAGAGCGCATCTTTAAAGCTCCCCAAAAAGAATTGATCGCGATGGAAGGTATTGGTGCTGTACGCGCTAATAGCATTAAATCATTTACTGATTTTTCTATCGCAGAAGAAGAACTCCGGTTCATCGATAAAAACAAGATCACTCCCCTTTTTATTACTGATAAAAAATATCCGCAACGATTACTCAATTGTTACGACTCACCTACTTTACTTTATTATAAAGGTGAAGCTGATTTGAATAGTTCAAGAATAGTCGCGATCATTGGCACACGTCATCATACAGAATATGGGAGACACCAAACGGAAAAACTGATCAGCGAGTTGTCTCCTTACAATATAATAGTAAGCAGCGGTCTTGCGTTTGGTATCGATGCTATTGCACATAAAGCATCATTAAAAAATAATGTGCTTACTATTGGCGTATTGGCGCATGGTCTCGACCAGGTATATCCTTCACAGCATACAACAATGGCAACAGAAATGATAGAACGCAGTGGTGGATTATTGTCTGAATTCAGAAGCAAAATCATTCCTGACCGGCATAATTTTCCTACACGTAATAGAATTGTTGCAGGTATGAGCGATGCTACCATCGTTATAGAAACAGGAGTACGAGGTGGTAGTATGATCACAGCTGAACTGGCCAATGGATATAACCGCGATGTATTTGCGATCCCCGGCAAAATCACGGATAGTAAAAGTGCGGGATGTAACTATCTGATCCGTAATAATAAAGCTATACTGCTTACAGACACACAGGAACTCATTGCCCTGATGAACTGGGATGACCAGCCACATAAAAGCCAACGAAAAAAACAAACCTCTCTTTTTATTGAACTGGATGAGCAGGAGAAAATTATTGTTAATATTCTTAGAGAGAAACAATCTACGCATATAGACGAACTGAATTTCAGAAGTGGATTAAGCAGCAGTACTGTTGCTTCTGCTGTCCTTACACTCGAACTAAGAAATGTAATTGTATCTTTACCCGGCAAATTATATCAACTCACCTGAGGCTGCAGGCAACGTAACGGTATATTTTGCTGTCATTAAGTGTTTAAGCTAAATAAGTTCCGCTTTCCAATGATGTCGCCAAAATCAATGATTGCCTTACTGGCAATCTTTATTTTTCAAAGCCGTGCCTTTTCACAATGCACGACGCTTGGGCAAACTCCGTCCACAGCTTTCCCCGTATGCGGCACCAGTACTTTTCACCAATCAACAGTTCCTCTCTGTACAACGAATGATATTTTCGTTCCGGGATGTTCTGGAACAGGCACTGCACTCTATCAGAATAAAAATCCTTTCTTTTATAAATTCACTTGCTTTTCCGCAGGTACACTTGGTTTTACAATAACGACTAATTCACCGAACGAAGATTATGATTGGCAGCTGTATGATATCACTGGTCATAATCCTGAAGATATTTTTACCGATAATACGCTGGTAGTAACCGGTAATTGGGCAGGAACGTACGGTAATACCGGCGCTTCCGCCGGGGGTGTTAATTTTTTGCAATGCGCCTCTGACCCTGCACAACATCTGAATGCATTTGCCCAAATGCCAACACTGATCGTCGGTCATCAATATTTATT
>JBDTPD010000064.1:0-11532 GCA_039932855.1 Chitinophagaceae bacterium
AGCTTTATATGCTGTTCAGACATAAGTTCAATTTGGAAATGTGATGATGTGCTGATGTGATAATGTGGAAATGTGATGATGTCAAAACATCTCCAAATCATCACATCATCAAATCTTCAAATCGTTACACAATATTCTCGCCCACATTATTCTTGTCGGACTCGATCAATGTTCCATGATCTGTCTTCTCTGTTCCGTAACCAAAAGTGCCACCGCGACCAAACATCTCATCATCTTTATCAACACGGCTCTGATCTTCGAGCGGGTATTGTTTACGCATCGGGAAATAATCCATTTCATCTACATTCAGGATGCGTTTTAAATTCGGATGGCCGATAAAATTTACTCCGTAAAAATCATAGGTTTCTCTTTCCATCCAATTAGCGGCGGAGAAAAGACCGGTAGCGCTGTATATATCGGGCTTATTGATCTCAGTAAAAATTTTGAAACGAATGCGCACATTATCTTCCAGGTTGTGCAGGTGATAAACAACTGCCAGTTCCTTTGCGCCTTGTCCGGGATAATGTACGGCGCAGAGATCCGTCATAAAACGAAACTTCAGGTCATCATTATCGTAAAGGAAGTTGAGCACCTTCAGATTTATTTCTTTCACAGACTCGAAGGTGAGGGTACCATAGGGTTCTTCAAAACCACTGACCTGGTCGCCAAATTTTTCTGTGAGCCGTTGTTTGATATGTTCGTTAGTCAGTGACATTTCGATTTGATGATTTGGAGATTTGTCAATTTGAAGATGGTAAATCCGGAAATTATTACCTTATTTCCAAATCAACTCATTTCCAAATTTTCAAATCATCTATTGTATTCCGTAACTTTCTAAAAGACCTTTATACCTATCACCATTCCTTCTCCTCAAACTTTCTTTTCCTACCAGGTCCTGAATTCTCATCACGCCATCAATGATTGCTTCGGGGCGTGGTGGACAACCGGGCACATATACATCTACCGGTACTACCTGATCGATTCCCTGCAATACACTGTATGTGTCAAAGATACCACCACTGGATGCGCAGGCACCAACAGCGATGACCCAGCGTGGCTCAGCCATCTGGAGGTAAACTTGTTTTACAACCGGCCCCATTTTTTTAGCGATCGTTCCCATTACCATCAACAAGTCACACTGACGCGGGGAGAATCCAACACGCTCACTTCCGAATCTTGCCAAATCATAATGTGAACCCATGGTAGCCATGAATTCGATACCGCAGCAGGACGTAGCAAAGGGAAGTGGCCAGATAGAATTTTTTCTTGCCAGACCAATGACCTTGTCAAACATGGTAGCATGAAACCCTTCTCCCTGGAAACCTTCAGGCATTTCTACCATGCTGATGTCCTTTTCGAGAGGCTTTTCTTTTATATTAAATGAAACTGGACGAGACATAGTTAATTAATTAATGTGCTGATTTGAAAATTTGGAGATTAATTCCCCTTCTTTAATAACAATCGCTTATCTGTAAAGTTCCCTCTCCATTTCCAAATTATCGAATCATTTAATTTCCAAATTGTGTTAGTCTTCCCAATTCAGGGCACCTTTCTTAATGATATAGATGAACCCACAAAGGAAGAAAACAATGAACATAATAACGGCCCAAAAACCGCTCCAACCCAGTTCCCGGAAATTGACGGCATAGGGGTAGAAAAAGATCACTTCCACATCAAAAAGCACAAAAAGAATGGCGGTCAGGAAATATTTGATGGCCATCGGCTGACGTGCGTCTCCGTGCGATTCGATACCACTGGCAAAAACCTGTAATTTATCAGTCGTTTTACGTTTAGGCCCCAGTAAATGGGTAAGGACCATTAAGAAAACGATAAGTCCGACAGCAAAGACAACCTGTATAGCTACAGGAAGATAGGAGCTGGCATCGGACGCAGATGGATTTAACTGGAGTAAATAGATCATATTTTTTACCCTATCGGCAAAAATAAGTCAGCAACCTCAATAATCCGAACAATTTATGGCCGCCGGCATAAAAAATGCCGCCCGGATAATCCGGGCAGCATTTACTATGATTTTATTTAATAATTTCTTTACCTGGGCTTCGGCGATCCCTGCGTGTTTCCTCGCGGTGCGCCTGTTTTTGCCGGTTGTTGCTGTTGTCGCGGTGGATTCAACAATAGCTGAATATTCTTTTCTATGCTTTGTTTAGTCGCCTCATCTTTAGAAGCGGCCTGCATCATGCGCAGATATTCGATTGCTTTATCCTTATCTTTTTTCACTTCTAAATAATAAGTGGCGAGATAATAAGAAGCATTTGAAATCTGTTTAGCATATTTTGCCGTATCAGTCTGTGCAAATTTCAAAAGTGCCATCGCAGCAGGCACAGCGATACTATCTCTTTTCACTGTATCGATCACAATAGCGTTGTTATACATCCACTCCCATCCGAATGTCTGGTCAGGAAATTTTTCAGAAACCGTTTTAAAAATATTGTAAGAACGGATATACCCTGAATCTGTCTTCGTACGATAAAGTGCGAGACCAGGAGCGAAATAATCATTGATCGTAAGAGTAGGTTTTAATGTCATGAGCCTTAATTCAAGCTGCGCTTCTTTTTCATATTGCTTACGATCAGCAAAGAATTTAGAACCTTGTTTCAACAAATCAATTTTATTGTCCAGCACTGTATCTGCTTTCAGACCGTCAAGGTAACTGGTAAATACTACATCTTCCTGACCAGGTATTGCAGAATAGATATTTGCTTTTAATGAATAGTCAAGTGCTGTGATCTCTTCCGGTTTTGCTTTCTGGAAATACGTATCGATATATTGTTTTGCATTAGCCGTATCTTTTTTATCCATTGTGCTATAAGCCATCAACCTGTACACACGTGCCTTTGTTTTATCACCGAGTCTGCTGATGATTGATTGTCCAACGCCCAGCGCCTGGTCATAATCTTTTTTTACATATAAAATACTTCCTCTTAAATAATCATTTTGCGGATCAGTATCAGCGGCGCCAGCAAATTTGCCTGCATATTGCTCAGCGGCAGCAAGGTCAAGCTTACCCATTTTGAAATAAGCAAGATCATAGTATGCGGGTGCAAAACGTGGATCTTTAGCAATCGCATCATTCAGGTATTTTTCATACAGCTCCCAGTTCTTTTGTGTTTTGAACAATTGAGCCATGCGATAATACGCTAACGCAAAATTTGGATTGTTCTCAGTTGCTTTCTGATAGCTGGTGAAAGCTGGTCCACCGTTCTCACCTGGTTTAGCTTTCAGGTAAGCGTTACCAAGATTTACATATATATCAGCCAGCAAGGCATTGTCTTTCGTTTTGCTTTGCGATGCTTCTTCTAATTTTTGTACAGCATAATTGATATCACCTTTCTTGTCTTTATCTGTATATACTTCAGTGATAGCTCTGCCAACTGCATTCAATACAGCAGGATCACCACCTTTTTTACCAGCGGTAGCAGTAACAGCGGCTTCAAAATGCTGACGGGCCTCATTGATCTTATTCTGAACAAGCTCTACCTGTCCCATACCAGCCTGTAGTAAAGGGGCATTGGAACTACTGGCTAATCCCTTTGAATAGACACCGGCTGCTCCGTTTGGATCATCCATTTCTAAATATGTCTGACCGAGCCAGTATATCGCATCAATATCATTTGGATTGGCGGCTATCAATTTTTCGAAGGTAGCTTTCGCAGATTGAAACCTTTCCGAGTACACATCATTGATACCAGTGGCAACTGTCTGTGCTTTTACAAAACCGATCGTTAGTAAGAAAAAACCGATTCCTGTGATAAAAATTTTCTTCATTACAATGTCCTTTTTTTATAGTGTGTAAATATAAACATTTTACTGCCTGAGAATAACTGACCTTATTCTAAAATCCCGTTGAGCCGGCATTAAGTATGCTCTTCTGAAAATCAATTGTCCGATCTCGCCACTCAAAAAATCTGCAAAGCCATGTCCCAGTCCTTTGTAATTCTCCTTCAGCGTATATACCAAATCACGTACCATCGGGTACCTGCTGGGGTAAATATTTGCCTGAACGGGAAAAATAAACATTCCCGGGTGCTCATTACTTTCCAGCTGCGCAATTTTAACTTTTTTCAAAAAACTAAGTTGATCCGGGTCATCTCTGTTACCGATCCAACTCACTCCGATCAATCCGATTGCATCAACATTATTAGCAACAAAATCGATCACTTCTTCACTTGTTTTCGCGGCCCTCGTATCTGGTCCCAGCGAATCACCATGTAACACTGAATCGACGATAAAACGTACCGTGCTGGTTGCCTGAAGGCCGTCAAACACCGGTATTAATTTTTTCCTAAATTTTCCTTTCAGCACATCCCTGAGGTCTTTCATGGTGAACAAAGAATCTGTAGCAAGTGGATTTACGATAACAGCAATGGCATCCCTTGCAACAATTCTCCAATCCGGCGATACACTCAATGAATCGATCATGAACATCCGTTCCTGTTCCGAGTAACGTCTTGTAGCGATCACCATTCTTATACTATCAACCAAAAAATCTTTTAAGCATTCTGCTTCCGCTTTGTAAATAACATTAATAATTGTGCCGGGATGATTTGATTGATAAACCTGCACCTGCGCGTCTATGATCGGTTTGAATGATTCATCTGCACTCACATTAATTCTTCCATTATTCTTCGTATCAGCAGGTGCCTTTGTTTGCTGACCAGTTCCACAACTATTCAGCAATGCAGCACAGATAAGACAACATATAACAGCACAAACAGATACAACCCTTACTTTCATCTAAAATAATTTTTCTTATAACCCCTGTATATCCGCCATGCACCATAAATTAAAAAAAGACTTCCCAGTATTTTATCATTGAATGATATCTCCGGTTTACCATGTACAAGAAAATAGACCCCGCCGGCAAGCATCAATACGCCAATACCATAATCCATCAGTGAGCGCATGGTAGTTACCTGCTTTCTTTTATTCCGTTCGTACTCCTCGTTCATAAATCATGTTTTCAGGACGCCCAAATTATCAAATTTTTATTGTTCCACCCCGACAAATGTTACAGGCAAAACATAGCTGATAGCAACGGCATGACCATTTTGCATGGCCGGTTTCCATTTCGGCATTTTTTTACATACGCGTATTACTTCTTTATCGAATGATCTGCCACCACTCATATCAATCTCAACAGTTGATACTGAACCGTCTTTATCTACAAAAAACCTTGCCCGGACCAGTTTTTTATCTCCAACTTCCAATTCTTCAGGTGTCATCAGGTTTTTTGCCAGAAAATCCTGCAATGCTTTAAACCCACCGGGAAATTCGGGTGGAAAAGATGGTGCCGGTGGTACAGGTTCAGTAACGGTTGTTGTTTCTTTTCCATCGCCTGCATCAGTTTGTTTAACGGTCATCTTTCCATCAGATGGCAGTCCGTCAATCGTTTTGTCGCCCGTTGCATTTTCATTGAGCGTATTGACATCAGCGGCTTCTGTTCTTTTCAATGTGTTATCAGGAACAATATCAATGGTTGTATTCTTGATCGTCTTTACTGCTTCCGGCGGTTTTTGTGCTGCCGGTTTTTGCTTTGGTTGCTCCGGAAGTTTTTGTGGAGTTACATCGATTACTGTTAATTGAATATCCGGTTTGAAAGAATCATTGGACGAAGAACTACTATTACCATTAAATCGATTTATTAATAGCAATAAAAGGATCAATGATAAGCCGATGCCGAGCGCCATTCCCATCCGGTGATTGTATCCACGGCGGATCGCATATGCGCCGTATTCTTTATTGCGACCATCAAACAAAATGTCAAGCAGGTGGGCCTGCAGAATGTCTTTGTTATTCATGGCTGTACTTTAGAAAGAGATGCTTTAATGAAGAGAATCCATAAAAGCAGTCTTTCAGTCGGCAGTCGGCAGTCCCTCAATACATGTTCCCGAACTATTGGTTTGTAAATGATGATAAGCGTCAGCGATTTCTCGTAAACGATTGTGATTGCAGACTGCCGACTGAAAGACTGTCGACTGCAAACTGTTAACTATCTTCGCGCGATGAAAATCCTAATGGTTTGCCTCGGAAATATCTGCCGTAGTCCGCTGGCGGAAGGCATTCTGCAGCAGAAGGCATTTGAAGCTGGTTTATCCTGGAGCGTGGAAAGTGCAGGCACTAATAATTATCATATCGGTGAAGCGCCACATCCGCTATCACAGAAGGTAGCAAAGATGCATGGTATCGATATCAGCAAACAACGCGCAAGAAGATTTGTACCGGAAGATTTTGACACCTATGATAAGATCTATGCATTGGCAAATGATGTGATGGATGACATTAAAAAGATATCGAAAAATAAATTCAATGCAGAAAAAACAGATCTGCTGATGAATGAACAATACCCTGGAAAAGATATGGATGTACCAGATCCATGGTATGGACCAGAACCGGGATACCATATAGTGTTCAAGATGCTGGAAGATGTGTGTGATAAAATGATTCAGAAATACTCAACAAACAATATTCAATATTCAACGCTCAAGTAGGGAATGGGAAAAGTTAATGCAAGCATACCACAGGGAACAAGAGATTTCGGACCGGATACAGTTCGCAAGCGTAATTATATTTTCAATACCATCCGTGAAGTATTTGAAGTATACGGTTTTCAACCATTGGAAACACCCGCCATGGAAAACATGGAAACACTGATGGGGAAATATGGTGATGAAGGTGACAAACTCATTTTCAAAATTCTCAACAATGGATTGAATCATCCTAAGAATATCGGGAAAGCAAAAGCTGCGTTTGAAAATGTATTGCAGGGGAAGAATGATAAGAATCTTACTGAACGTGCATTGAAATATGATCTGACTATTCCTTTTGCCAGGTATGTAGCCATGAACCAGGGACAGTTGACATTTCCTTTCAAACGCTACCAGATGCAACCGGTGTGGAGAGCAGACAAACCACAAGAGAGTCGCTATCGTGAATTTTACCAATGCGATGCTGATGTAGTAGGAAGTAATTCATTGATCAATGAAGTAGAGCTTGCGATCATCTACTCTACTGTTTTTGAAAAATTAAAAATACCGGTAGAGATAAAAATCAATAGCCGTAAAATATTAACCGCGTTAGCAGAACTATGCGGCGGAGTTGATAAGGTCATTGATATTACTATCGCGATCGATAAACTGGATAAGATCGGTCTGGAAAAAGTAAAAGAAGAATTAACACAAAAAGGATTAGATGAAAACCAGATCAGTATCATCACCCAATACCTTGATATCTCCGGTGACAATACGCAAAAGATAAATAAGCTGAAAGATATCTTTGGGGCAAGTACGGCTGGCGCCAAAGGAATAGAAGAACTGGAATTCGTTACCAGTTATTCTCTTAAAACCGTACACTCTCCTCTTACCATTGATCTGACACTGGCACGTGGACTCAATTATTATACAGGTATTATTTATGAAGTAAAAGCAACCACCGTACAACTCGGCAGTATTGGTGGTGGTGGCCGCTATGATGACCTGACCGGCCTGTTTGGCGTACCCAATATTCCAGGCGTGGGTATCTCTTTTGGCGTCGATCGTATCTATGATGTTATGGAAAAACTGAGTATTTTCCCCGACACGGTGCAGATCGGAACCCAGGTATTATTTTTCAACCTTGGGGAAGAAGAAAGTAAAGAAGCTTTTACCCTGATGCAAATGCTCAGGGCTAAAAATATCCGCTGTGAATTGTACCATGAAAAGAGCAAGATGGACAAGCAATTTAAATATGCCGAAAAAAAGGGGATTCCCTACGTAATTATCTTGGGGGAAGAAGAAATCCGCACACAAGAGGTTAAAATAAAAAATATACAAACGGGAGAACAAAAGACGTGTAGCTTTGAGCTCCTGATCAGTAGCGAATCATTCGCTTAAACCTAAACCAGATAATTTTTATGAAACGCAAACTATCGCCTTATTTCCTATTAGTCTTATTGGTGCTTGTGATGGCATCCTGCTCAAAAAAGGTCAATGTACCTGTACCGGCAGATGCATCTATGGTCATTCATATCAGTGGAAGTTCGTTGAAATCAAAACTCAGCTGGGATGAATTTAAAAAAGGGGAGCTCTATAAAGTAGCCTCTGAGAATATCGATGACTCATTAGGAAAACAAATTCTTGACAATCCTGCTGTATCAGGTATAGACATCGAATCTGATGCATTTTTCTTTGCCAGGAGCCGCGGTCGTGGTGGATATATTGCTTTTACCTGCTCGCTTAAAGACGACAAAGCATTTGCGGCAATGGTAAAAAAAGTATCTCATGAAGATGCTATCAAAACAGGTGATCTGTATGTAATAAAGGATAACAGAACTGTAATGACCTGGAACAGCAACCGTTTTGTATTTATTGCCGATAGCCCGGACCTGGGTGCTGACGCTTTTGGCAGCTCGCAATCTACCAGTTCACGTAGCCTTGACGAGGACAGCCTGATCAAATTTGCCAACGAAGTATATACTATCAAAGGAAGTGACGCGATCGGCAGCAATGAAAAATTTGCTTCGATGATGAAGGAGTCTGGTGATATGCATTTCTATGTCAATGGCGGTCGTTTTGCTAAAAATTCTTTTGGTAAATATCTATCTCTTACAAAAGCAAGTGTATTACTCGATGGCAATTTCACAACAGCTACCCTGAATTTTGACAATGGCAAGATCACTATCGATAGCAAAAGTTATGTCAATAAGGACCTTGCTGCTATTTATAAAAAATATGCCGGAAGAAAGCTGGATGATAATATGCTGAAGAAAATTCCTTCCAACAATATTAATGCTGTTATAGCTGCAAGTTATCCTCCTGAAGGTCTGAAAGAACTGATAGTATTGACTGGTGTCGATGGTATTGTCAATTCATTTCTGGAAGAAATGGGATACAGCATGGACGAATTTATCAAAGCAAACAAAGGCGATATTCTTTTCTCAGTATCTGATTTTAAGATAAAGAAAAAAGAAATGAAATATATGATGGGCGATAAGGAACAGGTTTATTATAGCGATAAGCCTGATGCAAAAATCCTCTTCGCTACTTCTGTAAAAGACAAAGCTGCTTTTCAAAAGATGGTGAATATCGTTTCTCAAAAGATCAATGAGCAAGGTGGTATGTTTTCTGCAGAAGCAGCTAAAATTCCTTTCAGCCTGAAAGATGATTGGTTTGTTGCCGGTAATGATACCGCTGCAGTAGAAGCATTCGGAACTGGTAGCAATAACCAGGCGTTTATCAGCAAGATCAGCGGTCACCCGGTTGGTGCTTATATAGACATTCAAAAGTTTATTGCAGGTTCTAAATCTTCTATGGAAAAAGATGAGACTGCTTCAGCTATCGCTGATCAATCAATGAAGTTCTGGCAGGACATTGTTTTCTATGGTGGGGAATTCAAAGACGAAGCATCAGAGGGTCATGTAGAGATCAACCTCGTTGATAAGACGACGAACAGTTTGAAACAATTGAACACCTATTTAGGTACGATGGCTAAAGCGGCTGATGACCGTAAGAAAAAAGATATGCAACAATGGCAGAATAATACGTTGCCACCGGATACCGTGCCAACAGTAATGCCTGCTCCTAAAGTAAAATAAGCTATTATCATTTATCGTTAAACCACAGGTAACCTCTATTGGACCTGTGGTTTTTCTTTATTATTGCAGTATGCATTTACATATCCAGCATTTATTACCCTTTTATTTTGAAGAGAGCCGGAAAGAAAATTCGGAGATATGGGGAAAGGATTTGGTATTTACCCCCGGAGAAATGATCAAGATCGTAGCTCCTTCCGGTAGTGGCAAGACTTCATTGATGCATTTTTTATATGGCATGCGAAAGGAATACAAGGGAACGGTTTCCTATGGCAACGATAATATCAGCCAACTGGATGCAGAAGGCTTTGCCCGCTATCGCAAAGATCATATCAGTATCGTGTTCCAGGATATGCGTTTATTTCCTGAACAAACGGTGAAAGAAAACCTGGAGATCAAACGACAATTGAATCCATACCATCCGCCGGAGAAAATAAAAGAAATGACGGAGCGTCTCGGCATTGGTAGCAAATTACAAAGCAAGTCAAGAATATGTTCGTATGGCGAGCAGCAACGTGTAGCAATTATCCGCTCATTGTTGCAGCCGTTCGATTTTCTTTTATTAGATGAACCATTCAGCCATCTCGATAATAAAAATTCTGAGAAGGCGATGGAACTGATGCTGGAAGAAGCGAAAATGAGAAATGCCTGTATTGTGTTTGCCGATCTTGAGCGCATAGATTATTTTCCTTTCACCCGATTATTTCATTTATAAATCCGACAAGTGGCGCTATCATATAAGAATATCAAACCTCTTTTGCTCACAGGAACCAATGCGGCTTCGCGATGGTTCTCTTATATCGGGTTAGGCATAGGAGTGTTACTGCTATTGTGTTCGTTGCAGATGTTCATCAATATCCAGCAATTGCTGAAAAAAAACAGTGTTCGCAAAAATGGATTTGATTATATCTCGGTGACCAAGCTGATCACGAATGAAAATATGGGTAAGGATAACCGCTTTGATCAAAAAGATATAGCGGAAATGAAGGCCCAGTCTTTTATCGATGACGCAGCACCGCTTATTCCTAATAAATTTAAGTTATCAGCTGGTGCAGGCGAATTGCTTCATTTTTCTTCCGATATATTTATTGAAGCGTTGGATAATAATTTCATTGATACCGTACCACCTTCCTTTACCTGGCAACCAGGGCAAGAAAAAGTGCCGGTTATTTTTTCTACTGATTTTCTGGAAATGTATAATGTGTTTGCACCAAGTTATGATCTGCCGCAGATGTCACAAGCCACCGCTTCCAATATAAATATTTCGTTGCGGTGCGAAGGAGCTTTGGACAGCCAGGTGTACATCGCTAATATCGTTGCTTTCTCTGACCGTGTTAATTCCATATTGGTTCCTAAAAATTTCCTTGAATGGGCCAATAAAACACTGGAAGGAGTTGACTCTGTAAAATCATCACGCGCTTTTATTAAAACAAAAGATGCGAACAATCCTGAGCTATTAAAATTCCTTGATCAGAAAAATTATCGTGTTAATAAAGACAAGACCATGTTTGGCCGCTCCAAACAATTATTACAAGGCATCGTAACCGGCCTTGGCTTCTTTGGTTTATTAGTGATCATGCTCGCGCTGATGTTATTCTCTTTTTACCTGCAATTGGTCATTGCGCGAAGCAAAGACAATCTGCAGTTGTTATTAACGCTTGGCTATTCACCATCGTGGCTCAGTAAGAATCTCGCTAAACAATTTATTCCCATTTACATATTCGTTGTGATAGTAGCCACCGCCTTCACAGAAATAATGCAATGGTCATTCCATCATTTCGTCATGTTTGACCGGCCTGAACTTTCTTCCCTGCTTCACTGGAGTGTTATTGGCGCAGCCTTGCTACTGATCGTACTATCGGTGATTACTAATTACAGGTTGGTGAAAAGACTGCTGAACGTGAACTGGCCGGTGGGTGACGGCGGCTGAATCACGTTGAGGCGTT
>JBDTPD010000065.1:0-11486 GCA_039932855.1 Chitinophagaceae bacterium
ACCACGGAGAAGGCACAGAGGGCCACGGAGATTAACTCCGTGGTTCTCTGTGCCTTCTCCGTGGTTCTCTGTGTTCAAAAAATTAGAAACCTTTCTTCTCAGCAGACTTCTGCATTGGCGAAATATTCTGACTTTGTCCACGACCGGCACCGTTCTTTTGTTTGAAGATCTCAAACCTGGTAGGCTCCGGCATAGTGCCCCATGAGTTATTGCTTTCGTTTATATCGGCTGTTTCGCGTAATGGATCGAGTTTGATAGAAACGACTTCTTTATCCTTTGTAAAGAATTTCGTCACTTTATTTTCATTCAGCCTCCATACCTGCGCAGGAATACGATCCACTTCCTTTGTTCCATCTTTGAATGTCCATTCCACAATGATTGGCATTACCAATCCACCTTTATTGCCAAAACTCACTTCGTAAAAATATTTACCATTATACTTGTCTTTTAGCGTAGCATCCAATGCTTCTACTGTTGATACTTTCGTATCCGGATAACTTGCCGAATCATATGGTTCGATACCACGATCATAGCGCCAGTAAAAATCGCGTGTAGTGGTATCAACATCTGTTTCAAATTGAATATTCTTATCCTGGCGGTTGCGGATCTTTGAAACATCGTCAAAGCTATTTAGTACCGGTTTAACCAGTTTCGTTGTAAAGGCACTATCAACCGGAGGTGTTCCATTGACATTAGCTTTTGCAAATTTTACTGAGTCAATAGAAATATCACAGGGATCAGTGCTATAGAACCAACCTCTCCAGAACCAATCAAGGTCCTCACCACTCGCATCTTCCATCGTACGGAACAGGTCAGCCGGAGTTGGATGTTTAAATGCCCAACGCCTTGCATATTCTCTGAATGCATAGTCAAACAGCTGACGACCCATGATCGTTTCGCGAAGTATATTCAAACCGGTAGAAGGTTTTGAATAAGCATTCGGTCCAAAGCCAACAATGTTTTCTGAATTGGACATGATCGGCTCCAGTTGATCCTTTGGCAATTTCATATAATCAACAATTGTCCAGGCTGGTCCACGACGTGTAGGAAATTTATTATCCCATAATTCTTCTGTCAGGTATTCTACAAACGTATTCAGACCTTCATCCATCCAGGTCCATTGTCTTTCATCGCTATTGATGATCATCGGGAAGAAATTATGCCCTACTTCATGTATGATTACACCCAGCATTGAATTCTTAGTGCTTTCACTGTAGGTTCCATCTTTGCGTGTACGACCTAGATTGAAACAGATCATCGGATATTCCATACCACTTGCTGCTTCTACACTTTGTGCAACAGGATAAGGGTAGGGGATAGTAAACTTAGAATATGTCTTAATAGTATGTGCTACTGCTTTAGTAGAATATTTTCTCCATAATCCATACGCTTCTTTTCCATAGTAGCTCATGCACATAATCTTCTTTCCTTCTACATACGCAGGCATTGCATCCATAATAAATTTGCGCGAAGAGGTCCAGGCAAAATCACGGACATTATCGGCTTTGAAGATCCATGTTTTGGTTTTATTACTTTTATTTTTATCAGCTTCCCTTTCCTTTGCTTCATTTAGTGTAACTACTTCCGTTACATCTTTACCATTCTTTGCTTGTTGTAAACGCGTGAATTGTGCAGGAGTTAATACCTGCTGGTAATTCAAACATTCACCTGTGCCGCCAACCACATGGTCAGCAGGAACTGTCATCTGCACTTTATAATTACCAAATGTCAAAGCAAATTCACCGCGACCGGTAAACTGGTGATTCTGCCATCCCTGGAAATCACTGTACACGCAAAGGCGCGGGAACCATTGACTCATGGTGAAAAGATAGTTGCCATCTTCCGGGAAATATTCAAAGCCACCACGACCACCTTTTGTCAAACGATCAGAAATTTTATAATGCCAATCGACATTAAATGTAAAACGTTGCCCGGGTTTCAATGCAACCGGCAATTCCAAACGCATCATCGTTTTATTCACCGTATAACTTAATGGTTTACCTGTAACGTCTGTCAGTTTTGTGATCTGATCGCCGTAACCGTTATCGCCTTTTGGTTCTTCCATTCTGTCCAACGCCACATTATTGGTGCGGGCTGGCATTGACGTACTGCTTTCATAACCGGCATTGTTGACAGAACTATGTTCGTTCTCATCAAGCTGTAGCCATAGATAAGTAAGAATATCAGGAGAATTGTTGAAGTAGATAATGGTCTCGCTGCCTGTCAGCAACTGGTTCTTTTCATCCAGCGTACATTTAATATCGTAGTCTGCACGTTGCTGCCAGTACTTTGGCCCCGGCGCGCCACTGGCTGTACGATATTCATTTGGTGTAGGAAGAGTAGTCCCAAGTTGTTCAAACTTGTTACCATGATTACTGCCCGGGTTGTTCTGGGTGTTTTGGGCATTCAGCATACAGCAAATGATCAGCTGCAGGCCCGCGGTTAACAGGATCTTTCTCATGTAGTGTTTTTAGTATTTCAAAGTTATTATGTATTCAAAAACTAATAGCCATCAGCTATTAGGTATTAGACGTCACCACGGCGCACGTTCCCACATCATTTTCAAACTTATTATCAATACAATTGCTGAAAGGCCAATCACCCACCAGCGCCTGTTTAATTTGAGGATGCTAACCACCAACCACGATATTAATAAAAGAACTACTACCACGGCAATCTGCCCTGCTTCCAATCCGAGATTAAATCCAAACAAACTCCATCCAAGACTTTGATCTTTTGCCATAAAAAAACGAACCGCATTGGCAAATCCCATTCCGTGAATCAGTCCAAAGAAAAGCGCCAGGAAATAATTGATACGAACAGAACGCGCAGTGAATTTTTTCTGAAAAAAATTTGAACAGGCAGTGATCGCAATCGTCAAAGGTATCAGGAACTCTACCCAGGCACTGGAAAACCGGACAATATCAAGCACACTCAGCGCCAGGGTTAATGAATGACCAATCGTAAATGCAGTAACCAGTACTAATACTCTTTTCCAATCTTTCAGCAGGTAGATGGCTGTCAACGCAGCTATAAATAACTGGTGATCCAGCGCATTCTTGCTGATAATATGTTCCCAGCCGAGCGTAAAATAAAATCCAAAATCTCCCATGTGTGGTTACCCTGAGCCAACGGGTGTTACATTTTTATCGTCCAGAATGAACAGTATGTCAAAATAAACCAGAGTTTTGTAACACCGAAAAATATTTTGTCAATGGCATCATGGATCAATAAATGGTTATTCGTCGCAGTTATTCCCCTATGTCTCAGTGCGAATCGCAAAGAAGAAGTACGGGAAATAGTCATACCACATCCCTTTCATGTCAGCGTCGTAGAGGTCAATCATAATGGGGCAGAAAAATCACTGGAGATCAGTTGCAAAATATTTACGGATGATTTTGAAAAGGCGCTGGCGCAAAATTATAAAGCCAAAGTGGACCTCGTCAATCCACCTGATCGTAAAGCAATGGATTCAGTGGTAAAAAAATATATCATGTCCCACTTCTCTATCAGTGCGGACGGAAAACCATTAACGATTACCTATGTCGGCTTTGAACATGATAACGAAGCTGTTTATGGATATTTTGAAGTTGATAATATCGCTTCCGTTAAGAAGGTAAGCCTTCATAACAATCTCATGTATGATCTATTCAATGACCAGGTAAATCTTATGCACGTGATAGTAGCTGGAAACAGGAAGAGCACGAAGTTGGATTATCCTGAGACGGAAGCTTCAGTAAGTTTTTAGCTAATGGCTAACCGCTAAAAGCTAATAGCTTTCCCTCATTCCTCCATTTCGTCTCTCAACTCCTTACTAATCTTCACTAGCACCTTATCTATTCTATGACCATCCATATCGATGATCTCGAGTTGGAAGCCTTTCCAATCAAATTTTTCTCCGACTTTAGGAATGTGTTCGAGTTCGTGAAGTATAAAACCAGCAAAGGTATCGAAGTTGTGTTCGCCTTCATTCATCCATTCTGTTTTTTCAAAACGGGTAAGAAAATCATAAAAAGGGATCTGTGCATCTACGAGGAATGAACCATCTTCCCGTTCGGTTATTTCATAATCCATAATATCTGCCTGAGGCAAATCACCAACAATGGCTTCAAGAATATCATTCAGGGTTATTAATCCAAGAATGCTTCCATATTCATCCACAATAAAACAAGAATGTATCTGCGACTGCTTGAATTTTTCCAATACCTGGTAAGGTGAATTATTCTCCGGAATAAAGAGTGCGGGTTGCATGATGTCTTTGAAGAGACGATGATCAGGACTTACATACAGATCTTTAATAGACACTACACCTTTGATATTATCTACTTCACCATCGCAGATAGGATAAACAGAATGAGGCTCCTGTAATATTTTTTCTTTGATCTTATCCTCGTTATCGTCCAGGTTGAACCAGATGATATCACTACGGTGTGTCATCAATGAAGTGATATTGCGATCGCCTAAATGAAAGACACGTTCGATGATCTCTTGTTCTGCTTCATCGATAGTACCTGCTTCCGTTCCTTCGGTAATTAATGTTTTTATTTCTTCTTCCGTCACTGCATCATCTTTCATTCTCCGGATATTAAAGATCTTGAAGAAGAGATTGCTTACTTTATTCAATACCCAAACAATAGGGTGAGTGAATTTGGCAAATATATTCATCGGGCGTGCTGCCAGTTTCGCAATTTTCTCTGCACGCAGCAAGCCAATTCTTTTTGGGATCAGTTCACCGAATATGATCGATAAGAAAGTAACGATGATGACGATAATAGTTGTTGCGATCGTATTGGAATAAGGTGCGAATATTTCTATTTTGGCGACTGATGGTTGCAGCAATTTGCTGAACCGTTCCCCGGAGTACACACCCGTCAGGATGGCGATCAGTGTAATACCGATTTGCGCAGCCGACAAGAATATTTCCGGGTTTTGGGATAACTCTAATGCCCTTCTTGCTCTAAAATCACCTTTTTCTGCCTGGCTCTCCAATTTGGATTTGCGGGCAGACACAAGCGCGATCTCAGACATTGTAAATAAACCGTTCAGAAGAATAAGAAAGCCCAGAATAATTATTTCCATCAGGAAGACAGGGTTGGTTGGTTACCGAAGATAGCGAATCCGTAGCGCTTATTGAACAGGCGACCTGATAAGGTGCCGATAGTCAGTCCCAGCAATGATCCTGCCAATACATCAAGCGGGTAATGAATTCCTACATAGATCTGCGCGTAGCCTACAATACCGGCCCACACAAAGGCAAGACCGGTCCATTTTCCTAATACAGATTTCATAGTAATATAAAAGAAAGCGGCCATGGCAAAATGGTTTGCCGCGTGGTTGGAGATAAAACTGAAGCCATAAGAACAATGATCCAGCAGCATACGTACATGTGGCGCAAAGTCATGGTCATTACAGGGACGCGTTCGCTGTACGGTGTTTTTAAAAAGATAAGTGCCTGTCATGTCCGTTAATGCTACGGTGGCAGTGAAGAATAAGCACCACCAGGCGCCTTTGCGGTTAAAATTCAAAAGCATGAACACGATCAGGAAAAGATACACCGGTGACCAGTGCATCGCATTGCGCATAAAAGGCATGATGCTGTCAAAAACACGGTTGGTATATACGCTGTTCAGTTGTGTGAACAGCCATTGATCCATATTTACCAGTTTTTGCCAGATGGTTGTTTGCAAAAAGAAAACCATATTATCAAAAATACCGATTGTTGGCTATAGTTTCACGCAAAGACGCAAAGAAGAAACGCAAAGAGTCTCTTGTATTCTTTGCGTTTCTTCTTTGCGTCCCGATAGCTATCGGGATTGCGTGAAATAAAAATAACCTGTCACTTTAACAGAAATCAATTGGGTAAACCGCAGAAATTATCTTCTTTTGCATCTTTAATTAACCTAACCGAAGGCTTTCCCTAAATGCTAATAAGGTATAAAATACCTAAAACGATCTTATGGGTCATTAGCCTGTTCCTGATCTTTCTGCTCATTTTTACGTTGTTCAGGCTTGCGACTTGCCTGGCTTTTAAGCCAAGAAATTTTTCATTGGCAGAATTGATTCCTTCTTTTCTCATGGGTCTTCGGTATGATATGCGCTGGATATCGATCGTGTTATTACCAATAATTCTCGTCAGCATGCTTCCACGCTGCTCGCCATTTTATTCAGCAAAGAATAAAAAATGGTGGACCTGGTACCTCGCTATCGTCACCTTTATTGTTTTCTTTTTCTTCGCTGCTGATTTTGGAAATTTTTCCTACAACCAGACAAGACTTGATGCAGGCGCGATGAACTTTGTAGAAGATCCGCGCATCTCCTGGCAAATGATGTGGCAAACATATCCGATGATCTGGATGATCCTTGGATTGCTGGTGACGGTATGGTTCTTCCGCTGGATGTATCACAAAAGTCATTGGCGCGTGATCAACCAGACAGATGGATTAGGGATTCCTTATCGTCGTAAGTTTTTTTTCGTCACAGCATTTGTATTATGCGCTTTCATCTATGGTAGCCTTACGTGGCCCCCATTGAGCCGCAAGGATAGCTTTCGTTTCAGAGATAGTTTCAAAGCTTTTTTAGCTATTAATCCCTTACAGAATTTTTTTACTACACTTCGTTTTCGCCATCCTGAATACAATGAGCAAAAAGCCAGAGACGCTTTTCCTATCATGCGTGAATGGATGCAATGGCCAGCACAAAGTGATTTCCCCTATCATAATTTAATATTACCGGGAAGTGCCGCTATCGAAAGTCGTCCTAATATCGTACTGATCATGTGTGAATCATTCAGCATGTACAAAAGCACGATGAGTGGCAACCCGCTGAACACAACACCATTTTTTGATTCACTGACAAAAAATGGAATATTCTTTAATCGTTGTTTTTCTCCGCACTTCTCTACGGCAAGAGGATTATTCGCCATAGTAACAGGCATTCCTGATGCACAGATGTTCCGTTTCTCTACCCGTAATCCATTAGCGCTGTCACAGCATACCATCATCAATAACTTTGAAGGATACGACAGGCATTACTTCCTGGGGGGTAATCCTGAGTTCAATAATTTTAAAGGACTACTGAGTAATATCAATGATCTGCAGATGCATACGGAGGGGAGTTTTCATTCTCCTAAAATAAATGTATGGGGCATCAGCGATAAGGATCTGTTCATGGAGGCCAATGATGTATTTAAAAAAGAAACAAAACCTTTCTTTGCGATCGTACAGACCTCAGATAATCACCGTCCATATATGATCCCTTCGACTGATTCTGATTTTCAACGGGTGGCTGTATCAGAAGAGGACCTGGAAAAATATGGTTTTGAATCATTGAATGAATTCAACACATTCCGTTACGCGGATTATTGTTTTAAAAAATTTATTGAATCAGCGCAAAAAGAAGAGTATTTCCATAATACCATTTTTGTTTTTGTTGGCGATCATGGCGTAGCAGGTAATGCCACGTCTGTTTATCCAGCTGCCTGGACAGATCAACGGTTGACGGATGAGCACGTTCCGCTTTTATTTTATGCGCCTTATCTATTAAAGCCGCAGCGACATGAAGAAGTTGTATCGCAGATAGATGTGTTGCCAACGATTGCCGGTATGTTGCAACAACCGTATTTAAATACAACACTTGGTCGCGATCTGCTCGATCCTGCCAAGAAAAATAATTTTGCTTTCGTTACCAATACAGCGGGTAAGATCGGAATCGTCACCGATGATTTTTATTTTATCAATAACCTTGATTTCCCTGATGAACAAATGGTGCCGGTAAAATATAACAGTCGCGTTTATACAAAAGCACAACGGGATTCGGTACAACATCAGCTCTCAATATTTACCTCCGCTTATTATGAAACGGCGAGGTATATGCTGATGAATAATAAAAAGTAGAAGTAGTAGATCGCTGAGGAAAACTTAATAATTTGTAGCGCCTTCCAGTATAATTTTATTTTTCTTTTCCGGGGAATAAGTTCCAAAAATTTGTCGGAATCTGTCTTCTGATATCCCTTGCTCATCTACCATATATTTTTGGATAGCTTCTTGTTGTTTCTTAAGTGCTGCTTTCGCTGCATTGTTTTTTGGATAGGTAATGATGTTAACAATGACCTCCGGAAAATTCCTCATACGTGATGCAGCCTGATCAAGACTGTCTTTCATATCTTTTGTCAGCAATTTGCTGGTAGGGATACTGGTTAGCGTGATAGTTTGGAAAAGGTCCTGTACAAATATTCCCATTGTATGGGCAGGGTCTTCCCTCATATTCAATGGTGGTACTAAAGTAATATCATAAGAAGTAGATGACATTGCCAGGTTATAATTTCTTACTACTGTATTCATGCCAGGGTAGCTAACTAGCAATAGAAAGTATTTGCCAGCTTCATATTTTTTTGTATCCAGCGTAAATGAAAATTTTCCATCCTTACCAGAGGTTGCTATTATTTCTCCGGCAAATGTGATGCTGGCATTTTCTACTGGCTGATTATATTGATCCTTTACCATTCCGGTAATCGTTACCTCATCAGGAAGAAAATGTTGTGTTGACTTATTGAAAGGATTTATTTCAATGTTTATTTTTTCTTTCTTATCTGTTGCTCCCGCATATTTCATACTAAGAAAAGCAAACAGGGTAGCGGCAGCTTTATAAAATTTTTCCAGCCGGAATCTTTTAGCCGCAGGAGGATTAATTATTTTATTGAGCTGGTCATTGTGGAAACGGCCACAGGAGATCGCGCCATTGGTTTTGAAATATTGGTACAATGCTTCGTCACTAAGCAATGAAAAATCGACGATCGTTTTTTGACATTGCTGGCAAAACCTTCCTTTATCCTTTTGCTCCATCATACCCCAGTTTTCCTGGCATGGCTGGGAAATGGTAATTTTTAGAGGAACGATTTTCCGCATCGGTAAGGTTTTTTGTAAAATACTATTTTACTGGTCAAATAAAAAAGATGAAACTCTTAAATAATATTCAATGCTTACTATTTCCCGGGGTGTCCGTCTTTCTCCCATCATTATATAATCTTTTCTCTTCATCTCCCTGATCCTGTCCTTTTTTGCGCGCAATAATGATCATGCGGGGAGATTTTTTTAAATCATAACTATTGAACTGGTAATCGCCAAACACTTCCTGTACCTGTAATGATTGAAAGCTGAGCATATCAGTGAAATCACCGAGAGAAAATTTGGCCACTTTCTCTGTAAAGGAGAGTGGTTCCTTCAGCGAAGGATCGGTAATATTTATTTTTTTATAAAAATGATGATCATCATCCCAGCGATGAATGTTGTAAGTAGTCGTATCAATTTGCTTTACTTCATTATGTATGAGATGATCTTCGGAGCAATGCACGTTTAAATAATCGATCACAAATACGCCACCCGGTCTTAGGCTGCCACCAATGGTACGGATAGCATCATCATGTTCCCGCCTTGTGCGGAAATAGCCAAAGCTGGTAAAAAGATTGAAAGCGTAATTAAAATAATTTATCCAGAATGGCAGACGCATATCATGAATAAAGAAATGCAGTTTCTCGGTTTCCGATGTTTTTGCAAACTCAATACTGTCAGGAGACAGGTCGATACCGGTGACATCAAAACCCAGAGCAGCAAGGATTTTACTATGACGACCACGACCACACGCAATGTCAACCATCCGGCTACCGTGTGTCGGATGTAATTTGCTGATCAGTTTATGGATAAAGGCCCTTGCTTCTTCTTCATCCCTTTCAAAATATAATTTGTGGTAAAAAGGCGAATTGAACCATTCCTGGTACCAGGGCTGTTGGGACACATCATTCATTTAACAAATGTAAGAATTGAACACGGATGAAGGAATTTATGGGATTTCACAGATTTCTTAAGGATGTGTGCACCCAGACTTAAGAACGTTTACCTGTAAAGAAAAATCTGTGAAATCCTATAAATTCTACCTCATCCGCGTTTGATGACGTATTTTTGCCGAAGAACACTCCGCACCAATATCGGAAGGTTTACAACTCCCAATATCCCCATCCGCTAAACCTTAAATTACAATTTTACAGCGTGGCATTGATTAAAAGTATATCCGGGATCAGAGGAACGATAGGTGGAGAGCCCGGCAAGAACCTTACTCCGTTAGACGTGGTGAAATTCACGGCTGCATTCGGTACTATTATTTCCGAAAAGAAAAAGACAACGAAGATTATTCTTGGTCGTGATGGTCGTATCAGTGGTGGTATGGTCCGTGACCTCGTAGTTAGTACTTTGACCGGTCTCGGCATTGATGTCGTTGATCTTGGTCTTTCTACCACGCCTACTGTTGAAGTAGCCGTGAAGATGGAAAAAGCTGATGGTGGCATCATCCTTACTGCCAGCCATAATCCCAAAGAATGGAACGCTCTTAAACTATTGAATGAAGAAGGCGAATTCATTTCTGCCGATGCCGGTAAAAAAGTACTGGAACTGGCGGAGCAGGAAGATTTCCGTTTTGCAGTGGTTGATAAGCTTGGTAAAGTGACTATCGACGATAGTTATATGCAAAAGCATATCGATGCTATACTGGATTATCCGCTGGTCAATGCAAAAGCCATTGCGTCGAAAAATTATAAGATCGTAGTTGATGCGATCAATTCTACCGGCGCTACGTTTGTTCCGGCATTATTGAAAGCATTGGGTGTAAAAGATGTGGTGGTGTTGAATGGAGAAGTGAATGGAAAGTTTGCCCATAATCCTGAGCCATTACCTGATCATCTGTCACAATTAAGCAACGAAGTAGTCAAGCAAAAAGCTGATATCGGCATCGCCGTTGACCCTGATGTTGACCGCTTGTGTTTCGTTTGCGAGGATGGAAGTATGTTCGGTGAAGAGTATACATTGGTAGCAGTAGCTGATTATATCCTGGGTAACAAAAAGGGCAATACTGTCAGCAATATGAGCAGTACCAAAGCGCTGAAAGAGATTACGTTGAAGCATGGAGCTGAATATTTTCCTTCAGCAGTGGGAGAGGTGAATGTAGTGACTAAAATGAAAGAGGTGGATGCGGTCATTGGTGGAGAAGGTAATGGTGGTATCATCGTTCCCGACTTCCATTATGGACGTGACGCACTCATCGGAATTGCTTTATTCCTGAGTCACCTGGCCGGGCATAAGAATGGGTTGAAATCTTTCCGTACACGCTATCCCGATTATTTTATTTCCAAGAATAAGATCGAGCTGGAAAAAGATCTTGATGTCAAAGAGATTTTTGAAAAGATCAAAGAGAAATACCAGAAGAACCCGATTAATGTTGAGGACGGGTTGAAGATAGAATTCGATAATGATTGGGTGCATCTCCGCACTTCCAATACAGAGCCGATCATCCGCATCTATGCCGAAAGCGATTTTGAGTCAAAGGCGAATAATATTGCTACGAGGTTGATGAGAGACATTAAGGAGTTTTCCTGAATGTCTGAACAGGGATTTGGGTGGATTAATAGGATTTTTATGATTCAATAATATTTCACGCAAAGG